>NZ_JBJIAK010000070.1:0-23744 GCF_045310915.1 Mycobacterium sp. SMC-17
TGCCATGGGGACATCCTTCCAGCCCGCCCATGCTGGGCAAGCCAACTCAGATGTCACCTATTCGTGCAGCAGACCCGACAGATGCTGCAGTTAAGGAGGAGGCACGGATTCTCTCGGTGATGGTTTCGCGTGCTCGGCACGGTGCCGTAGTGATGTGCGCTCGGAATGTGCCGGCTGCGACAACTGGGGTCTTCTATAGCAAGCAGCCATCTCGGTTCTGGCAGACGCTTGCACCCGCTTGCGTCGACTCCCAAACTGCTGTCGCTTGGCTTTAAGCCGCTCCGTGGAGTGAGATTCGTGATAGGTAATTCCCGCATCTGTCTGTCGCGTTTGTCGGCGTCGGCTCTTCATCAGCCACGGAATGAACAGGGTGTATCGCAGCCGCGTGTGCAGCGCGGACGTGCGGGGGAAGAACACGTTGGCAGTTGCGTCCCTTATCGAGCCGACGCGCAGCTCATCGACGGTGCCCTCTTCCTTAAATAGATCTACGACTTCGAACATCTGGCTTTGGTCGTCAATCCTGACGTCGGTTGTTCGTGAATTCTGACGTCACCGTGGTCGCCTACCGCCTTGTTGTGTTCGTGAATGTTGACGTCACTTGTCGGTGTTGTCGCGGTTGCGCAGGGTGTGGGCGAGCCGGTAGGAATCGGTGCCGGTTTCGAGGATGTTGCCGCCGAAGGTGAGGCGATCGACGATGGCGGCGCAGAGCCGGGGGTCGGTGAAGGTCTTGGTCCAGCCGCTGAACGCCTCGTTGCTGGCGATGCCCACGGAGGCTTTTTCCTCGCGTTCGGTGAGTACCTGGAAGAGCAGCTCGGCGCCGCGCTTGTCCAGGGCCATGTAGCCAAGTTCGTCAATGCAGAGGAGGTCAACGCGGCCGTAGCGGGCGATCGTCTTGGTCAGCGTCATCTCGTCGGCGGCTTCGACGAGTTCGTTGACGAGTTTGGCGGCCAGGGTGTATTTGACCCGGAAGCCGGCCATGGCCGCCTCGGTCCCCAAGGCGATGAGCAGGTGCGACTTGCCGGTGCCGGAATCACCGATGAGGCAGAGGGGCTGGCCTTTGCGAACCCAGTCGCAGGTGGCCAGGGTGTTGATCACGGCGGGGTCGACATTCGGGTTGGCCGCGTAATCGAAAGTGCGAAGCGACTTTTCACGAGGGAACGCCGCAGCTCGGATGCGGCGCTCGGAGCGGCGACGGGCGCGGTCGTCGCATTCGGTGAGCAGCAGCTCAGCCAGGAAGGCCCGGTAGGACTGTTGCTGGCGGGCGGCGGTGTCGGCGGTCTCGGGGAAATGCTGTCGGATCGTGGGTAGCCGGAGCATGCGGCAGGCCTGGTCGATGGCGGCATCGGCGGCTTGTTCGGTCAATCCGCGGCGTGCGGGTGCGTTCATCGGTGAAGGCCTTTCGTTGATGGTCCTACGGGGTGTTGCGCCGGAGAAGCTGGTCATAGGCGGTGACTGACGGCGGTGGCCGCGTGTCGACTGGCAGATGGGTCAAGCGGCGCTGGGTCAGCGACGCCACCGACGTCACGTCAGGGGGCGGTTGCTCGACGACAGCGGTGACCCCTTGGGCGGCGTCGGCGGCCTTTCTGGATTCGAGTGCGACGGCGTCGGCGGTCAATGCCCCAGCGTGTAGGGCTGCGGTAATACCGGCAACGACGTGGCAGTGTTCGGTATGGCGGTGCAGCAGAAGGACTTCGATGAGCGCGCGGGTGCCTTCGGTGTCACCGTGGGCCTTGCAGGCCGCTGCCCACCACGCGTCATGGGCGGCGGTGAAGATGCCAGCAGTGCGGGCTTGTTCCAGCGCGGTCGCCCCGGGGAAGGCACCGGGCTTGCGGACGAACGCCTCCAGGTAGTGGTCCAGGTCCAGGCAGGCGCCGCCTTTGGTCAGCATTCGTTCGTGGGTGGTCACGAGCGTCCGGCCGTCGTAGACGGTCAGATCGGAGGCGTTGAGCAGCACCCTGACTTGGCGGCCGATGAGCCGCGACGGCACGGAGTACCGATTGGTGCGGACGGTGATCTGAGCGTAGCGGTCCACCCGCGGTGCGAGCCACAGCCCGGTCTCGAACGGCTCGACCGGTAGGGGTTTGAGGAGTTGGCGTTCAGCGCTGAACGATTCGGCGACGGTATGGGCGCGGTGCCCGATCCGGCGATCATCGTCGGCCCGGTCGTAATCGTTGATGAGCTCGTTGAGTTCGCGCAGCGATGCGACCTCTGGCACGGGCACGAGGTGATTGCGGCGGAACCATCCGATGTCGCCTTCCACACCGCCTTTCTCGTGAGCCCCAGTGATTCCGGGCTGGCAATAGAACGCGTCGAGGTCAAAGTGCGAGCGAAACGCCACCCAGCGGTCCGTTTCGACACGTTGACGGGAGAACCCGATCACTTGGGCCACAGCGGCTTTGAGGTTGTCGTAGCGAACCTTGCCGGCGGGCACCCCGCCGAGAACTCCGAAGGCGTGCACATGGCCCTCGAAGAATGCTTCCTGCCCGCCGGTTGCCGACGCCCGGTGAACAGCCTTGCCTGAGTACGACATTCGCAGCGAGAACAGGTGGCAGGTGACGAGTTGGCCGCGCAGCCGCACACCGATCTCGCCGAAATCCACTTCGGCTTCCCGGCCGGGCAGGTGCGTCTGCGGGACGAACACCCCGGGCGAGCCGCGACCGCATTCGATACTGATCTCCGGCCGTCGCCTGGCCACGTAAGCCCGCACCACCGGGTAGGACACATCATCCATACCGTGCTCGGTGCGCAGCCGGTCGAAAATCCTTGTGACGGTGTGGCGTTGCTTGCGTGGTGCGTCGAGGTCGGCGCGCAGGATGTCGTCAATCAATGGTTTAAACGCATCGAGTTTCGACACTCTGGCCGGGTAGGCGGCGCGCTGCGGCGGCCACGCCGATGCTATTGCTGCCTGCACC
Organism: Mycobacterium sp. SMC-17; assembly: GCF_045310915.1. Classification (NCBI taxonomy): domain Bacteria; kingdom Bacillati; phylum Actinomycetota; class Actinomycetes; order Mycobacteriales; family Mycobacteriaceae; genus Mycobacterium; species Mycobacterium sp. SMC-17. The sequence goes on from NZ_JBJIAK010000070.1 coordinate 2,913, forward strand.
GTGCGCCATCCGACACCGTGTTTGCGCTGAATCTCGCGACTGGATACGCCCGCGCGGGCGTCGCGGCGGATCGCCGCGTACAACTCAACTCGGGCGTTCGGAGACATCAGCGCCGGCGAAATTGGCCATCGCGGTGATCACCCGGGTCAGGTAGGTGCTGACCTCCTGCTGGGCGGACGCGTCGAGGCTGTCGGAGATTGCGGTGAGCGCTTCCACCAGCGGGCCGATCGCGGCCTGCGACCGGGAGGCGGTGGCGTCGGTGACCTCCAGGACGATTCTGCGGCGATCCGAGGGGTCCCGTCGCCGGCGGACGTAACCGGCGCGTTCGAGCCGATCCGCCAGGACGGTGGCCGACGCCGAGGACATTCCCAGCCGCCGGCCCAGCTCAGCCGGCCCCGCCGGCGGCAGTCCCACCAGGTGATGCAATGCCGCTAAATCGTTGAGCGGCAACATAAGTTCTCGGGCCATCAGCGCGTTGATTGGACCCGCTAGCCGGACAATCTGGCCGACCAGGCCCGCCAGATCGGTCCGGGTCGCGCTCACACCGGTCATCGCATCATCCTTAGTCATGTAATGTAACTAGATGTGTCTAGGTAAATCTATCGGAAATGGTTGCCCTGCGATGCATGTTCTGTTCACCACTCCGCCGACACCCGGGCATGTGTATCCGACGCTGCCGCTGGTCGAGAACCTCGTCGACCGCGGACACCGTGTCACCTACATCAGCGGGCCATCACTGACATCCGAACTCCACCTGACCGGAGCGTCGGTCGTCGATCTGGGATGGGAACCCGACACCACCGCACTGGCCGCCACCGGGTTCACCGCCGAAACACTCAGCGCCGACCTGCGCGCGTTCCTGGCCGCGGCCCGCACCCTCACCCCGCACCTGCTCGACGTGCTCGCCGCCGACCCTCCCGACGTCGTGTGCGCCGACAGCGTTCCCCTCGGCGAACTGCTCGCTGGCATCTTCGAGGCGCCGATCGTCTCGCTGGTCCCGACGCTGGCCACCAACACCGCGTTCACCCCGGCCGAGCTGATCGACGGATTCACCCCGAACCATCCGGGCATGGGGCGCTACTTCGGCGAACTCACCGACTGGTTCACCTCCTACGGCCAGCCCGTCCCCAACGGGCACGACATCGACAGCACACCCGCGTCACCGTCGCTGGTGTTCGTGCCGCGGGAGTTTCAGATCGCCGCTGACACCTTCGACGACAGCTTTCACTTCATCGGCCCATCGGTGCCACACCGCGCCCGCCGCACACCGCCCTGGCAGCCCCCGCCCAGTGACGCACCGGTGCTGTTGGTGTCTCTGGGCACCGCGTTCAACAACCGACCAGACTTCTTCGCCACGTGCGCAGACGTGTTCGCCGACAGCGCTTTTCACGTCGTGATAGCCCTCGGCAACCACATCGACCCCGCCGAACTGGGCACGCTCCCACCTAACGTCGAAGTCCACCGCCAGGTCCCCCAACTCGCGGTGCTGCGCCACGTGGCGGCGTTCATCACCCACGCCGGGATGGGCTCAGTCATGGAAGCGCTCTACCACCAGGTGCCCACCGTTGCCGTTCCTCAAGTCCGCGAACAATCCGTCAACGCCGGCCGCATCGACCAACTCGGACTCGGAGCGCGGATCGCCTCGCCAACCCCCGGTTACCTCCGGGACGTGACCGAGCGCATCGCCGCCAACCTCGACATCCGCGCCAACCTCGCCGCCATGAAAAACGCCATCGACCAAGCCGGCGGCGCGGTCAGCGGCGCCGACGTCATCGAGGCCGCCAGGACTCGGTAAGTCCACACCCCGAGCCGACATCGAGCACCCGGCCGACCCGAGCTCGCCGGCCCCAGTCACCAACGGCGATGTCACGTCACTCCCGGGCCTGACGCCAGCATTCACGAACAATCAATCACGCACATTTCGCACCGACGCCAACTTTCGCGAACGAACGACGTCGAGATTGGTGCTCATAACCAAACATCTTCCGGCGTTGCTCATTGTCAGTGTCCAACCATCCAAATGACGAGACCACGACCCAAGTGTGCCTCAGCGAAGGGTAAACGAGGCGACATGGCCTGCGGTGTCTTCCGCGCCTACGTTGCCACCACAGAACCACTCGCGAACACATCCGCGGGCATCGCGCGGTGAAGTTTCCAGGTGATTGAGATGGGCCGCTCACCTCGGTGGTCCACGTAGTCGACGGGGCCTAGAAAGATGAAAGGTTCTGACCCGTATAGGCCGTTCGGACGATCGCGGACGAAGAGCAAGACATCGACATCATTGGTGCGCTGCTCGAGGTAGCGGCGGCCACGTTCGCTGTCTGTCGTAGTGGAGTTGGGCGACTCCCAGTGGAACAGATCGCGGGAGATGGGGTAGTCGCGGTACATGGTGGTCGGGCTGAACTGGCCGGCGTCCTTGTGAAGGTTGACGAACAGTGCTTCAGTGTCGCCGCTAGCCAGTGCTCCGCCCGCTTGTCCGCGTGGCTTGCGCTCCATGGTTGCGAAACCAATTGCCGCAAGGACTTCTTCGCGCCGGTAATGAGCGTGGCTGAAGAGCGGGCAGTCGTCCGTCAGCACGTCGACTGCCGCCGGAACATGCGCGATGTTGTCAGTGGCGATGTCGAGGAGCTGGCCGATTTCGGCGCACACCGCGGGGTGATTGCGAAGATGACGAAGCCCCGCGTTGTAGGATTCGAACCCGCCGAGGTCGGACCAGATCGTGAAGAACAGCATGCGTGCAAATGCCTGCTGTCTCGTTGAGAGTCTTTCGTACGGAGGGCAGTTCGGTGCAACGAGTAGTCGGTATGCGGCAATGCGTTCAATGTCATCGACGTGCGCGAGCGACCTAATCCGCTTCAGTAGAGGTTCCTCGTCGGCGCCAGCTTGCGGGGCCGACAAGCCGGCGTCACGAACCAACGGGGTCCAAGCTCGCGTTCCGCTGCCTGCGTAGATGTCGGACAGCTCGCCGCGCGTGTGGGCGAGGTATGCGGCGAGGACGGGTTTGCCGACAGCCCGGATGTCCGCGACGAGCGCCTTGCGCCTGTTACTCGGTAGCTGCCGGCGGATGGATTCGACCACAATCTCCTGTGACTGCCGGTCCAGAACGAGCCGACTACCGCCAGGCAGAAAAGGAAATCCGCCTTCGATTTCGTCAACGAGGACCTTGCCGCTGCCACCCGTCAACGCGGAAAAGCGTGGCGCAAAATTGAATTCGGCGCGTTGGTGTCCGATGAAGTCGAGAACGGTCAGGACGGATTTGCCGGAACTGCGACGTAGGCCGCGCCCCAACTGCTGGAGAAACACAGTGGCGCTTTGGGTCGGTCGCAGCATCAGCAGGGTGTCGACGTCGGGAATGTCAATGCCCTCGTTGAAGATATCGACGGCGAACAGGCACTGAATAGTGCCATTCCGGAGGTTTGCAAACGCTTGGGCGCGAGCCGTACCGCCAGTGTTGGCGTCGATGGCCGTTGCGGCGATCCCTTGTTCGGTGAACGCACGTGCCATGTAGTTCGCGTGCGCGATCGAGACACAGAACCCGAGCGCGCGCATTCGGTGTGGGTCCGCGACGCGGTCTCGAATCGCGTTGAGTACGAGTCGTGTTCGACCATCTTCACTCGTGTACAAGCGCTCCAGGTCGCTGACTCGATAGTCGCCCCTGGACCAGGTGAGGTTGCGGAGATCGGTGTTGTCGGCGATTCCGTAATAGTGGAAGGGGCACAGCAAATCTTGCTCAAGCGCGTCCCAAAGACGGAGTTCGTAGGTGGCGCGGCCACCAAACCATCCGAGAATATCTGCGCCGTCGGATCGCTCTGGCGTCGCGGTCAACCCCAGGAGTTCTTGGCTGGGACCCACGCGCTCGAGTAGTGAACGGTATGTCGCGGCCGCGGCATGGTGGAACTCGTCGATGACTACGACGTCGAAATCTTCGGGATGGACCGAGCGGATACCTTCGGCGCCGGCAAGCGATTGGACGCTCGCGAACACATGAAGCCAATCTGTGGGCCGTCGGCCGTCGACGTAGAGTTCACCAAAATTACCGTCGCCCAAGACTTCTCGGTACTTCCTCAGTGACTGCTCAAGGATCTCCTTGCGGTGCGCCACGAACAGCAACCGCAACCTCTTGTTCGCCCTGGTGCATAGGTCCTTGTAGTCAAGCGCTGCGATGACGGTCTTGCCGGTGCCTGTCGCGGCGACTACCAGGTTGCGATGTCGACCGTGGACGATGCGCACCACATTGAGTGCTTCGAGGATTCGCTCCTGGTGCGGGTATGGGCGTACCTCAAGACCGGAGACCGTGATTGTTTCCCTTGCCGCGCCTGAACCGCCTGCCTCGGCTAGTGCACGGTCGAGGAGAGCAGCATCGGTGGTCGGGTCGTAGGGCTTGAACGCGCCGTCACCCCAGTAAGTGTCGAATGTTGCCTCGAATTTGCGGGTAAGGGCCGGCGTTGAAACGCTCGAAATGCGGACGTTCCATTCAAGGCCGTCAACTATGGCTGACCGCGAAAGGTTGGAACTGCCAACGTAACCGGTGTCGAAGCCAGAGTCGCGCCGGAACAGCCACGCCTTGGCGTGCAAGCGCGTCGACGCTGTCTCGTAGCGGATGCGCACGTCGGCGCCGTACTTGTTCACAAGGTCGTCGATGGCGCGCCGCTCCGTGGCGCCTCGGTACGTCGTCGTCACGACGCGCAGGGGTACCCCTCGGGCACGGAGCCGTTCGAGTTCTCGGCTAATGACGGAGATCCCTGCAAAACGGATGAACGCGCATAGCAGGTCGACCCGGTCGGCGCTCGAGAGTTCACGGGCGATCTCGCTCGCCATATTCGGCTCGTCGCGTGTGTTGGTCAGCAGCGCGACGTCCGACAGCGGTGTCGCTGGACGCCGGGGCGCTTCTTGGCCTGTAAGCCGAAGGGATGCGAGTAGGTCGGGTCTCACAAGATCGTCGCCGTCAGCGTCCTGCAGAACGGACAGAAATGAATTGACGGCGGCGAACCGTGAGTCGGAATCGCGGATGCCTGTCAGGTGCCGTTCGACAGCGCTTGCGACATGTCGGGCGAAGATGTGTGGTTCGTCCTCCAGCAGAATCTTGCGGTACTCCGGCTGCAGGTGGCTGCGTTCGATCGCGTTGGACACGCGCCGCGAGTGAAGTGTTTCGTAGATTCCTGACGCCAGAGGTTCGTCCACGGTCCGAGTAGATCATGGCTGGGCGACAGCAACCGCGGCCAGCACGTCGTCGCATCACCAGGAACTGCAAGTCTGTCGGTGCCATCTGTCATTCTGACCGGCTCGCGCAAAAGCGCTAGCGCCAGGCGACCTGGCCACCCGCAGCTTGGAAGGCGATGTCCCGATGCACTCAATGCGAGGCCTTTGCTGGGTTGCTGGGCCGGTGGGCCATAATCGTCAGAAATTGACGTTCCGGACGGCTAGCATCCGAACGGTGCTCTGTCAGCGTGGGGGAGAGGGGGCAGAACATGACTGCCGTGCATGATGCCGAAAATGAGCGGTTGGTCCGCCGAGCAGTCGATCTGTTCACCTTCCTGGGTAAGTCGCAGGGGCTGTTGGAACGGCCGGTACGCGTCGTCGACAAGTACGAGGAAGTCGTTTGGTTTGGTGATCTACCTGACCACAGCGCAATTCAGTCAGCACACCGTATTGCGGCACTGACAAGCGATGCGCCGTTGCTCGTTGCGAACCGGGTGCCGAAGATTGACCCACCGAAACTCCCAGCCGAGCTGATCGACTGGGTCGACGGAGACCTCGGCAAGGCCGGGCACGAGCCCTCTCTACGCGAAGCGATCTATGTCGACGCACCCGTGGTCGAGATCGAAGGCGAAGACGAAGACGAAGACGAAGACGAAGACGAAGAGCCTGCTCCGGAACGGCATCGCGTTGAGTTAGCTGATTGCCCCGAAGTTTCCGAGGCGTTTGAGACCTGGATGGCGGATTGGCGCCTCTGGTCTGAGCAGGAACTGCGTGACGTCGTCGCGCGAGACGTCTACAAGGGACTCTTCGCTATTCACCTGAAGGCGACCGATCACAGCGAGGAGTTCGAACTCGTTGCGGGAATTGGCTGTCTGTCGTGGCGGCCCGAGGCTCACGAGCAGGTCCGGCGCCACGTCGCCACCGCGCCGATCGGTATCGACTTTGACCAGAGCTCCGGGCAGCTCACGGTCCGGCAACTCCAGGCGCAAGAGGCCGTCACGGTCGAGCTAGACATGCTCGATCCGGCAGTATTCCCCAGCCACAACAAGGTTGAGGACGCCAAGCACGCAGCGGCGGTCTACGAAGGTCATCTCCTCGACCAGCCGGCCATCGGTGCCATCTGTCGACGGGTCATAAACGTCCTCGATCCCGCCGCGCAGTACGACGAGGATGGCGTCGCGGCGCCACAGGGCACCGAGCCACGCGGGGCATTCGCGCCGGCGATTATTCTCCGTCGTCGGACGAACCGCGGAATGGTCAAGATCTACGAGCAGATCGTGGCGCAAATCAAAAGCGCCGGTGAAGTTCCGGCGGGTGTGCTGCCGCTGATTGACCCCAACCGTCAACCCGAGTCGACGTCAGCACCCCGTGAAGGTGCGGTGGTCACTGTCGACGACGAGGAGTTCCTTCCACTGCCCGTCAACGAAGCGCAGCGGCGGATCATCGATAGGGTCGACAGCACAGCGCAAACCATCGTTCAAGGCCCTCCCGGCACAGGTAAGACCCACACGGCAGCGGCACTCGTCTCGCACCTGCTGGCGCAAGGCAAGCGAGTGCTGATCACTGCGCAAACCGATCGCGCGCTGAAAGAGGTTCGGGAGAAACTGCCGCGCGAGATCCAATCGCTCGCCGTCGCGGTTGTCGGACAATCCCGTTCAGACATGGCGGATCTCAGAACTGCGGTGGACACCATTTCCCGGCGTGCTGATGAGTTCGAGGTCACCGAATCACAGCGGTCACTCGCACGGCACACCGCCAAGATTGACGATCTGCGCCGGCAGCGGGCCGACACTAGGAACCGACTGCTGGTCCTGCGTCGACAGGAGGTTGAGCGCCGATCCGATGGCCCTGCTGAAGGCACTCTGGCCGCGATTGCTCACCAGAATCTGCTGAATGAAGACACGTACACGTGGATCCGTGAGTTTTCAGTCGATCCGGACAGCCGTGGAAATTGCGTCACCACAGCCGACATCCAGCGATGGCGAAGTCTGTTGATGAGCGCTGACGTAGCGGCGAATGAACAGGAAGCAACGCGGCTCCTGCCGGACCTGACGGTGCTGATGTCGCCCAATGTGTTCGCGCAGTCCGATGATGCCGACAAGCTGGCCTCAGCTCGGCGCGACAGCTATGGCGATCTGTTGACTGATCGCTCATTCGGTTTCGTTCAGTCGCTCAATCCTGAACTGAGAGGCGAGCTGCGGCAGCGAGTTTCGGACCTTGCGAGTCGCGCGGCTAATCTTGAGCGCCGCGGCGAGGCATGGATAAACGAAGCGCTTCGCGATGTGAGAAGCGGGCGGCAGCAGACCTGGGTGGCACGGTCCACGCAAGTCAAGGAACTGGCACAGCGTGCTACTGAGTTGATTGGAAAGATCGGTGTCACTACATCGGTCACGGTGAGCGATGGTGATCTGGGGACTCAGCAGCAGATCGCGAAATCGCTTATGGCGCATCTGGATTCCGGTGCATCCATCAAAGTGCAGCTTGACGGGCAACCCAAAATCGGGGCGTTCACGTCGAAGACCGTCAAACTTGCCGCACCGTTCTTCACGTCGGTCAAAGTTAACGACCTTCCGGCAGTCTCAACGGAACAACTGTCGACCTTCATCGCATGGGTCGATGCGACGCGCACGGTGACCGCGCTGGACCAGGCGTGGCCCTCCAACGTGGTGGTCCCGGATGAGGACACGCTGTCAGAGAAGGTGCAGTGGCACCTCACTGAGGTAGAGCAGCTCGACAAGGTGCTGGCGTTGGGCCAGCAAGTTGAGATCGAACGAGAGTGGTTTCAGCGCAACAATATTCCAGTTCCAGACTGGAACCAGTTGGATGAGATTCGCCGCTACGCGTCCTTGGTCGAGGCCGTTACCGCGGCCGATGAAGCCGATGCCGCCAAGGCGCCAATCGACGGGCTCCAAGGGTACCTCCGGACCCAGGCGCAGCTGCCGAACTCGCCTGCGATCGCAACGCAGTTGGTGACCGCGGTACGCGAACGAGACATTGAAGGCTATGCCGCGGCCTACCGGCGATTGGAACACCTGCATGCAGTCGCGCGGTCAGTCGCAGATCGCGAACGCATCGGCGCCGAGTTGCGGCAATCTGCGCCGGAACTGGCGAACGCAATTGCGGCAGACCCTGCCGCGGAGATATGGGACTCGCGGCTGAACTCCTACGAAGACGCGTGGCGCTGGGAGATGACTCGGCGTTGGATCCTTGCGCAGGACACAGAGGACCCGAATGCTCTGAAGATTCGCCTCAACGACGTGGAGCAGCGGATCCGACAAGAAGTCGAACTGCTTGCGGCCGAACGAGCGTGGGGACATGCCGTGTCGCCAGATCGCATCACGCCCGGCGCGCGTGCGAATCTGACGCAGTACGCCCAGCTCGTCACCAAGCTGGGCAAGGGAACCGGCAAGTACGCGATGCAGCAGCGCGCTGCGATCGCCGATGCGATGGACCGCTGCCGGCCGTCAGTGCCGGTGTGGATCATGCCGCTGTACCGAATCGCGGAGCAGGTTCGCATCGAGCCCAATCTGTATGACGTCGTCATTGTGGACGAGGCCTCGCAGGCCGGTTTGGAAGCGTCCTTCTTGCAGTACTTGGCGCCCAAGATGGTGGTCATCGGTGATGACAAGCAGGTTTCGCCTTCTGCGGTCGGTGTCGATCAGCAACAATTGCGCGATCTCGCGAACATGTTTATCCACGACGATCCGTACAAGGAATCGTGGGTGAACCCGCAGCGAAGCTACTTCGACGAAGCCAATATGCGCTTCGGCGGAAGAATCACGCTCACTGAGCATCGGCGGTGCGTGCCCGAGATCATTGGCTTCTCTAACCGCGTTGCGTATGAGCCAGAGGGAATTCGGCTGGTTCCGGTGCGCCAGTTCGGTGCTGAACGCCTCCAGCCAATCAAGGTTGTCTATCTCTCGGATGGGTACGAGTCCGGCAGCAAGACCAATGAGGTTGAAGCGCAGGCGATTGTGGACCAGATTCGAAAGTGCTTGGTAGAGCCACAGTATGACGGCGCGACGTTTGGCGTCGTTTCGCTCCTAGGTAAGGAGCAAGCACGCCTGATTGAGCGCAAGTTGCTGGATGCGGTCGCGCCAGAAGAGATGGCAGCGCGCCAGATTCGGTGCGGCGATGCTTCTGATTTCCAAGGTTCTGAGCGCGACGTCATGTTCCTGTCCATGGTCAAAGGTGTCGATCCTGACAAGCGGCTCATGCCGTTGACTCAGTCGATGTACGTCCAGCGCTTCAACGTGGCGGCGTCTCGTGCTAAGGACCAAATGTGGGTCTACCACTCGATGCCACGCGAGGCATTGAGCAACGCCGAAGATATGCGCTTTCAGCTCCTTGATTATTGCTACGGCGTTGTCAATCGATTGAACAACGAAGTGGATGGCGTCGTAGCGACGGCAGTACCGGAAGACGTCCAGGTTTCGCCGTTCGATTCGTTGTTTGAACAGCGAGTCTTCAATCGACTAGTCGACCGTGGTTACACCGTCGTCCCGCAGTACGAGGCCATGGGATATCGGATCGACATGGTCGTCACGGGATCGAAGACGCGCCTGGCTGTCGAATGCGACGGCGACTTCTGGCACGGACCCGATCAGTATGAGGCTGACCTTGCCCGCCAGCGAGAACTCGAACGCTGCGGATGGACGTTCTTCCGCGTCAGGGAGTCGCAGTTCTACGCGGACATGCCGGGCACGCTGCAGAAGTTGTGGGATGTCCTGGACCAGATGGAAATCCACACTGCGGATTGGATTGACCCGACCTTTGACGATGATGGCGAGGAGTCTTCTTCTGATCTGACTGACGGCGATGTGGAAGCTGTGGGTGCTGACGATGCGCCTCATGAACCACAGGACAGTGCGGCAGGTGGCGATAGTACTGATCCGGCCCAAACCTGGTCGATGGATGACGATGTCGACGACACGGAAGAACCCGTGCACGTGACGGAACTGCTCCAACGATTGGCGCCAGAGGTTGTTGCTTCGGACCACACCCGACACCGTGCTCCTGACGAGCCAGGCCTGCTGGATGACGGCCCAGCGGACACCTCAACTGGCGGTGGGTCGCCGGCAGACTTTGCCGAATTTGGCGGGCCAACGCCGCTTCCCGTGGGTGAAGAGTCAGCGGAGTTCTCTCAGCCTGCCGCGAGCGGACTAGCGCCTTACGTTGCGTTCTCTGATTCACTGCCGCCTGTCGCGGGCAGCCAGCTGAACACAATCGTGGCGAATGTCGTTCGGATTGTTGAAGTCGAAGGGCCGGTGCTGGGTCATCGGTTGCACGATGCCTATCGGATCGCCTATGGGGGACAGCGTATTGGCAAGGAAATTGCCCGCGTCTTGAACCAGGCGATTGAACTGGCAGTCCGCCGCGGGCTCATCGTCGCGGATAACCCGCTGAAACAAGCCGGGGTGAAACCCCGCACGTTCCGAACTCCTGGGCAGGACTCGGTGGTTGTGCGGCAATTGGGTCCACGTGCGCTGAATCTGGTGCCTCCTGCTGAGCTCGCCGTTCATCTGGGTGAGTTCGCGGACATCGATGGGCTGACTGACGACGAGCTCTTCCGGGCGGTGCTCGACGTACTGGGGCTCAAGCGGCTTACGGACAACGTCCGAGCAGTTCTAAGCGAGGCGATGGCACTGGTTGATAGCGCTGACCCTAGCGAGTCGGATGCCTGAGCTCCGGACTCCGAGTGACAACGATTGGCATATTGCTCCGTGAGGGCGAAGTTAATTGACCGCCAAGGAATTTGACGACGAGCTGTTCGACATCGTGACGGATGTCGTGCAAGCCGGCACCGTGATCCTGACCTTGAGCACTAAGAAGCTCAACAGGATCATCGACGTCACTCGTGCAGGCGTCTGGGTGGAAACCGAGCGCTCGCTGAGACTCGAATCGGGGCCCCAGCTGGTACCTGCCTGGATGATCGCTGCGGCATGGGAACGGTTGCAGGGCAGGGGTGAATTGAGCCAGCGAGAGCTACTCAACGATCTGAATGTGAAGCGGTCGGCATTCGTGTGTTCACTAGTTGCGAAGTTCCCTGAGGTTCACATCCGCTCGACGCACCCGACTGTCCTCGAACTACAAGAAAATCCTGTGCAACCTGATTTGAAGGGGTAGCTGGCTATGGCCGCTCTCATCGCTTGGCTTGACGCTTCGAGCGAAGATCAACGGCGCATGCGTGAGATCGTCAATCTCTTCAGCGAACGAGAGAGCCGTGATGAGCTCGGCATCGGTCAGGTCAGAGACGCGCTGAGCGATATGCTCTGGCCGGGAACGTCAACGCTGTTTACCCGCGCCCGGTATTTCCTCTTCATCCCGTGGTGCTACCGCGCGGCGGCCGAAGCACGCGGCGGCGTTGATAGATCGACTGAACTTGCCGATCGCAACGAGCGGCGGCTCATCCGGGGCCTTGTCGACGCAGGTGAGAAAGACGGCGTGATTGGTGCCAATGTGGGGCCGGCGCTGAAGACTCTTCCGTCAGCTCTGTACTGGGGTGGCCTACGTGTCCACGGAGTTCTCAACGCCGCGACAACGAATAGAAGTGACGCGATCGCAGCCGAAGTCGAGCGCGCTCAGAGCAGCCGCGTCGCTACGAGCGATTACCACGACGAGCCAGTCCAGCGCTGGCACGGCGGTGCCTTTCACGCCACGTTGCCTCCGGTTCCCGCTGGCTTCCCCGCAGAGGTAGCTGGCGGCTTCTCCATGCCGCAGAGCGAGGCTTCCTGGCTTCGCGACCTCATGATGGCTAGCTCTCCTGGCACGATGCTTGAGTACGCGCTTCAGCACCGTCCGGATACCAATAGCGCTGTTCCATGGAAAGATTCGGTGCTGAGGGCGGCCGAGGGTGAACCTGGGAACATCCTCGAAGACGCGCGTCGATTCTCAATCCTGATGAACAGTGCGTCGCTGGTCTACAACTTGCTCCTGGCGGAAGCCTACGAGGGTGAGGGGTACAACCGCGTGGAGAATCAAACAGAGGTTTATCGCCAGCGACTCGATGATTGGGCGGCCCAGCCGAATTTAGCGGACGACGTCCGATCTTGGAACCGTGACGAGTTCTGGCGCCGAGTACATACACAGAATCCTGGAGTGAACAGGCGGGCCCGGCGATTTATCGACGATTGGCTCGACATATTGGGAAGTGTTGATCTCGCGTCGCTCGCCGCCAACGACGAAGTTCGCCGGTTCATTCGCAACCGCGAGCGTGAACACAAACGGACGCAGGCGCGACTTGAGAACAAGCGCCTGCTCCAGGCGTGGCTTGGAGCGTCCGGTAGTAGCCAGCTCGTGTACCGGTGGACCCAGCTTCGCCCGGTGATCCACGATATTCACAATGGGCTGGAGAATTCCGATGTTTGAGCCTGATACTCGGGCAGCTCTGACCGAACAGCTCCGCCCACCGAGCGGATTTCAACTCGAACATTGTGTGGCAACGACTTTCACCCTCGATCTGACTGCCGCGTTGGCGATTCCGCTGGCCTTTGCCGCTCACCGGGTTGGGGAGAGCCGTGATCCGATCGCGATCCTTGATGCTGTGCGGCGTGCCGCGGACAAGTTTGATGTCTTCGCGCAGGCAGGCCAGGTTTCAGAGCCGCGTGTTGGTTCTGACCTATTCGCCTTGCTCGAACCGGTGATCCACCCTGTGTCAGCGCCCCGCCAAGGCATGCTCTTTCATCCAAAGGTTTGGGTGCTTGAGTACAGCAGTGGCCAGGCACGGAGCTACCGGGTGCTGTGCGCGAGTCGAAATCTCACCAACGATCGAAGTTGGGATCTAGTCGTCCGCCTTGACGGTCTCGCCACGAACGGACTCGTGGAGCACAGTACAGCCCTTGCCGCATTGGTGCGTGCCTTGCCGACGATGGCCGTCCAACCGCTGCCCGCCGATCGAATCGCCAAGATTGGCGCGCTCGCGGACGCGATATCAACAGTCGAGTGGGAACTGCCGACGGATGTGCGGTGGCTTCGGTTCCACCCGCTCGGGGTCCCCGGCATTGCTTCAACCCCACTTGGGGAACTGTTCTCCGGGATCCGGCACGGAGTCATCTCGCCATTCCTGAGCGACGAGGGCATCAAACGGGTTGTGCCATCGACGCAGGAACCGACAGTAGTGCTGTCGCGTCGGGAACAACTCGACCGTCTTGAGCCCGAGACGCTCGGCCGGATAAACGCTCTCGTTCTCGACGACGCGGCGAACGACGACGTTACTACTGACGACTGTGATGGCGACCACGCGGCATCCGGCGTAGGTTCCGTTGCGCCCGAATTCTTGATTGGATTGCACGCGAAGGCATACGTCCTTGACAGGCAATCGGGATCACACCTCCTCGTCGGATCTCCGAATGCTACTGAAGCTGCATTTGGTGGAAACGTTGAATTGCTGGTCGAGTTCGAAGGCCCACGTCCGAAGCTCGGAGTTGCCGCGCTAGTCGGGGAGAGCGCCGGGCTGCGCGCACTCACGCTTCCATATCAGCCCTCGGGCGGCGAGGAGGTGCCAGCGGACGAGCTGGCCGATCACGCTCTTGAACAAGCGCTCCGGGCGTTGGCCTTACGCCGGTACTTCGCTCGGGTTGAAGCGGACCGACCGTCGGAAAGTGATGCAGATGCGCCGCAATATCGCATTCAGCTGACAGCCGACGGGACGTTCGCCGTGCCAGAAGGTGCGCAAGCGCGGGCATCGCTGCTCACTCGTCCTGCGAACGCGGCCGAGATTCCTGGAATGCCTGCCATTTTCGAACGGCTAACACTCACTGACATCACTCCGTTCGTTGTCCTCCGGGTAACTGATACACGGGGCGTAACAGCGTCGACTGTTGTGGCGGCTTTCCTTGAAGGAGACATCCCGGGCCGGCAAGACGCCGTGATCGCACGTCAACTCACTGACCGCTCAGCGTTCATGCGACTCCTCGCGCTGCTGCTTGCACTCGACGGAGGAGAGGGCTCTCTGCGATTTGACGCACTGGGCTCCATGGCTGAGGGCTGGACCGAAGACGGCGGCGGTCTGTTCGAGACCTTAGTGCGCGCGATCGGTGCCGAACACGATGGGCTGAGCGATGTGCAGAAGATCGTCGCACATGTCCGCGCAGCGGAGCAGCGGCGCCCACCTGGCACGCCCTCGGTACTTCCAGACGGCTTCGACGAATTGTGGGAAGCCGTCTGGGTAGCCAGCGGTCGAGAGGAGACTGAAGCTGATGCAGTCTGACGACGTTGAGCGGATCTTGGCGTCGCTGAAGGGCTTCCAGCGCGATGCCGTACAGCACGTTGTTGATCGACTGTATGGTCCGGACGCTAACAGCGGACGATTCCTTGTTGCGGATGAGACAGGCCTCGGCAAGAGCATTGTTGCGCGTGGCGTCGTTGCAGCCTCCATCGCCAAGCTTCAGACTGCGGCACATGTCGACCGCATCGACGTGGTCTACATCTGTTCGAGCACCGATCTCGCCAAACAGAATCTGCGCCGGCTCAACGTCACTGGCGATCCGCACATTGGTATCACTAGCCGGCTCACGCTGCTGGCGCTTGATAGCTCGACGTTGTCCGCAGGCTCGACGCTGGGAGGTAAGAAGGTCAACCTCGTCTCCTTCACTCCGGGAACGTCATTCGAGATGGGTTGGCAAACCGGATCTCAAGAGGAACGTCAGCTGCTGCACGTCCTTCTGAACGGGACGGAGGCCTCAGGAACTGATGCAGAACGCGCGTCGGCCCTGTTTTTCCAAGGCCACGTCAGGAAACTGACGGACTTCGAAGCAGGCATTGCGCGGATGCGTGACAGGCTCGGCGAAGGTCCTGATCCGGTAATTCAACACAAGTTTCGTGAGCTTACCGCCAGCAGTGGACTTCTCGATAAATTTTGCGCGGCGCGTACACGCCTTGAACGACTCGACACCCTCCCGCTAGACATGAAACAGGAGGTTGCGAAAATTACGTCCGCACTTCGCGGTGTACTTGCGCAAGCAAGCGTTGAATCGTTGGAACCGGACCTGGTGATTCTAGATGAGTTCCAACGCTTTCGGCATCTTATCGACCCCAGCAGCGACAGCCCTGCGAGCGAACTTGCCCACCACTTGTTCAACTATCGCGATGCCAAGGTGCTGCTGCTCTCCGCCACGCCGTACAAGCCATTTACGACGGCAGCGGGCGACAGCGATGACGATCACTACCGCGACTTCATGACGACACTTAGTTTCCTTACCGGAGAGGATTTCGAGGCGCTCGAGCAGATCCGGGCCGGATTTCGCCAGTACCGCCAGGCTGTCGTCTCTGGCGAGGATGGCTCGACCGAGGCTGCAGCGCTACGCACAGCGCTCTTGCCGTACATGAGCCGTTCAGAACGACCTCGGCTCGAGGAAGGCCGTGATCTGCTCGTCCGGCGTGAAGTGAGCCAGGTGCCGACGCCAGACGATCTGCGTGACTACGCAGCTCTGCAAGCGTTTGCGCGCGCAGTCGAGTCGCCAGTGAGTTTGGACTACTGGAAGTCAATTCCGTACTTCGGCAACTTCATGGAGGGCTACCGGCCGGGCGAGCGCGCTCGAGCAGCGCTCGAGAAGGGAACCGCGACAACAGAGTTGACCACTTCAATTGGCCGACTTCGCTCCATCGATTCCCACGCCGTCAAGCGGTATGAGGCGATCGGCTATGCGAATGCGCGACTGCGGGCCTTCGCGGGCGAGACCATCGAGAAAGAGTGGTGGAAACTGCTCTGGGTCCCGGCTTCAATGCCCTACCTAGTGCCAGGCGGAGTGTTCGCCGAATTCTCGGATGGATCAGTCACCAAGCGATTGATCTTTTCGGCCTGGTCGGGAGTGCCCACATCAATCGCCAGTCTGTTGAGCTACGAGGCCGAGCGGCGCATGGTTGCCGAGTCTGACCTCACCGAGAACTCGGCTGAGGCGCGGCGGGCGGTATCTACGCGATTCGACTACGCGGTCCGCGACGGAAGGCCTGCCAGCATGTCGACGCTGGCGTTGTTCTGGCCGCACCCCGAACTAGCGAAAATCGGTGATCCGCTCACTCTTTCATCCGATAACGGCAGGTTGCTGCCGGCAGGCGCTGCCCGAGATCTGGTTGAGCAGCGTATGAGACCCGACGCCGACCGCACACACCACAATCCTGCCGATCAGGTTTGGGAGGCATTCTTCTCGTGGCCGGGTAATTGGCCGGCGGGTGCCCAGCGGCGGTTGGATGTCGCCGCGTCCTGGCTAACCGCGGGCAGCAGCACCGCCGTCGATCCCCAGATCGCAGAATCGGGTCACGCCATTAGGGCTCATACGAAGCTCGCTCTCGATCAACGCGCCGAGTCGCGTTGGAATGACGAACTGCCGCTCCTGGCATTGCACGGCCCGGGCAATATTGCTTACCGGGCACTAGAGCGCGTCTGTAGCGATCTCGATCAAGAACTGCGAATAGCCCTGTGGCAGTCGGCTGCTCGACTTGCTAACGGTATCCGAACACTCTTCAACCGCATGGATGTGATGTACCTGCTGGACCAGCTATACGGCAGAAGGCAGCCGTACTGGAGGTCGGTACTTCAGTACTGCGCGGATGGGAATCTGCAGTCGGTGCTCGACGAGTACTGCTTCCAGTTGAAGCTCGAACTTGGTGGCTCGCGAATTGATGCTGCCGCTTTGTCGCAAATCGCCGATCGAGCGATTGACGCACTAACACTGCGTACGTCGCGCTACACGGCGCACACGACGGATGGCGGGTTTAGCAGGATCCCACTGACCGTAAGGTTTGCGCTGAGGTATGGCGGAGCGGCGAAAGATGCTGAAAGCGTCCGGGCTCCGGAAGTCCGTAATGCCTTCAATAGTCCGTTCTGGCCCTTCGTCCTTGCGTCGACGAGCGTCGGTCAGGAGGGCATCGACTTTCACTGGTGGAGCCATTCCGTCGTGCATTGGAACTTGCCTTCCAACCCAGTCGATTTCGAGCAGCGGGAGGGCCGCGTGAACCGATTCGGCGGCCACGCAGTTCGCAAGAACGTCGCGGCGGCACACGGGCGCGCAGCGTTGGCGGCTGCACAGGGTTCAGGCAATCCATGGCAATACGCGTTCGAGGCGGCGAATGACCGAGAAGACTTGGGCGAGTTCGCACCTTGGTGGCTGTATCCGGGCAACGCACGGGTGGAGCGGCTGCTCGTTCATTTTCCCCTGAGCCGGGAGGACGCCCAGTACGAGCGCTTGCGCGACTCTCTAACGCTCTATCGGATGATGTTGGGCCAGCCGCGGCAGGAGGACATGTTGGAGCTATTGCGACAACGTGGAGCGGCGGAAAAGCAAGTAGCACAACTGGACTTGAGACCACCGAGTCGCTCGCGTACAGGGATCACGTGACACGATGGAAGTGTCCTTACGCCGGTTGTCTTATGACGCGAGTTCGGAACGGTTGTGTCCAGGCAAGTCTCGGCGACCCCGCAAGTCGCTCAACAAGTGTTGGTACAGCGCACATGGGCACTGCCCTTCCTCCATCGGGAGAAACTCGCGTCGGTACGTAGCTACTCCGGGAGCAACAACCGCACGCGGTGACGCAGGAACGTGCAAGTGGTTCGTTGCAGAGACGCTGACTCAACTGCCAGAGCTGTCCGAGAGACATAGTCCAAGCAAGGTCGGGGGAAATCATTGAATAGTCAGACAGGTATCGAGGAATCGGTCCAGGACGTCATCGTTCGGCTGCTGGCCGACGACGACAAGCTGGATGACGCAGCCAGGACCGCGGTGCTCGATGTGCTCGCTGAGATTGATGATCGGGGCGATGAAAGTGCCGACACCGATTGGTCGCCAACGTTTCTCACCGGCATCAACGTGTCCGGTTTTCGCGGCATTGGGTCAACGGCCAAGCTCGAACTGCACCCGGCTCCAGGCCTGACGGTTGTCAGTGGGCGCAACGGCTCCGGCAAATCGAGTTTCGCCGAAGCGCTCGAACTGGCGCTGACGGGGACTAGCTACCGATGGCGAGAGCGGCAGTCGCTGTGGTCGGAGTCGTGGCGCAACCTGCACAGGCCCAATCCGTGTGCGGTGCGGGTGGACTTTGCGCGCGAAGGCAGCGGTCCCGTCACAGTCGGCGTGGACTGGTTGCCCGACGCTGACCTGACTGGCCGCTCGCTGTGGACGCAGGCGGACGGCCAGCGCACGGACGGTATCGACGACCTGGGGTGGACTCATTCCCTGGAGCTGTACCGGCCGGTGCTGTCGTACGAAGAACTTGGCAGGCTATTCGATGGCGGGCCGTCTGTCCTCTACGACGCATTGGCCAAACTGCTGGGGCTGGAAGTACTTACCGCGGTCGAGAAGCGCATTGCCGCAGATCTCAAGGTCGCCAAAGAGGCCCGCGACACGGCCGACGCCGAGCGGAGGCAGCTGGTGACGGAGTTGGGTGCGGCTGCTGATGAACGCGCGGAAGCCGTGGTGAAGCTACTGAAGAAGCGGCCTCCGGCACTGGACGAGATTGTCGCCGTCGTTACCGGCTCGAATAATGCAGAGCTGAATGTGGTTCCGGCACTTCGCGCAGTGGCCGAACTGTCGGCGCCGAGCCTCGATGAGATCGAGTCGTCGGCTTCACGATTGCGGTCCGCGGTGGCCGGCGCGCAGCGCACCGCGGTGGAGGCTGCAGCCTTGGTCGACAAGCGTGTAAGTGTGCTGCAGTCAGCGCTCGATTTCCATGAGCACGCCGGTGACGCTGATTGTCCCGTCTGTGGTGGTGGTCGGCTGGACGCGAACTGGGCCGAGCGGACACGTACCGCTGTGGCAGAGGCTGGGTCGGCGCTCGCTGAATACCGAGCTGCGACAGGTGAACTCAAAGCGGCGCGCTTAGCTGCCGTCGGTTTGACCAGTCGCTTCGTGCCGGTCAATGCAGTCCCGGGCGTCGAGCTGCCTGGGTTGGAGACCTACAACGCTGCGGTCGGGAAGGCCGTCGATGTGCCTGGTGGTGACGTGGAACTCGCCGACCATCTGGAGTCGACGTGTATTGATACCGTCAGTGCGGCTGAGGCGCTGCGGGTTGAAGCATCAGCTGCATTATCGAGCCGTGAGGACGCCTGGGCTCCGCTCGCTGCGCAGGTCGCTGCATGGGTTCCCAACGAACAGCAGGCACGCGAGTCCGATGCTGTCGTCAAGGCGTTGACGGCTGCGAAGAAATGGGTCACTGACAACGGTACCGAGTTCCGTAATCTGCGGCTGAAACCCATTGCCGCGCGAGCTCGTGAGATTTGGGCGCAGCTGCGCCAGGAAAGCAACGTCGATTTAGGCGAGATCACCTTGGCGGGCACCGCGACCAAACGTAAAGCTGTGCTGGGCGGTTCGGTCGACGGCCAAGCAACGCAAGCGTTGTCGGTGATGAGCCAGGGCGAGCAGAACGCTGTTGCGCTGGCATTGTTCTTGCCGCGGGCGACGTCGGTGAAGAGCCCGTTCCGCTTCGTCGTGCTCGATGACCCGATTCAGGCGATGGATCCAGCCAAGATCGATGGCTTCGTCCGCATCCTCACGGAGATCGCGCGCACCCACCAGGTGATTGTGTTTTCTCATGACGATCGGCTCGCGTCGGTGGTTCGGCAGACCGGGGTGAATGCCCGCCTCGTGGAGGTTATTCGCGAGGCTAGGTCGAAGGTAGCGGTGCGTCCGAACGTTGACCCGGCTCGCCGCCTGATAAGCGACGCTTTCGCAATGGTCCAGGACGAACGCCTGCCGGATGAAGTGAAATGCCGTGTCGCGCCGAGTCTTTTCCGGATGGCCCTGGAAGAAGCTGCCCGGCAGGCCTTCTTCGCCAAGCAACTGCTTGCCGGCGCATCGCGTGTTGGGACCGAAGATCGGTGGCAAGCGGTGAAGGGAACGCGCAAACAGCTGGCGCTGGCAGTGGTTGGTGACGCGACAGCGGATGTTTCCAACTGGCTCAACGCGAAATCATGGCGCAACACCAGCCTGAGGATCGGCAATGCGGCTGCGCACGGCCAGAAGGTGTTGATCTCGAAAGCCGACATCCGCGATTTGGAGCGCACGGTCAATGACCTGCTGGCGGTGCAGTGAGCGCGCTCGAACTGCTCGGCCATGCTCAGCGGATCATGACCACTTCTCGTGCAGACGGCTTGTCGTCACGCATGGCCGCTTTTCTCGCCCGCCAGGCGTTGGAACAGATCATTGAACTTCGGTGTGCCGCGCTCAATGCAGATGTCCGAGGGGCAAGTGCGCGAAGCAAGCTGGTTGTGTTGCGAGCCTTAGATACTCAAGAGAGCGCTGATTGCGCGGCAACTGCGTGGAATCGGCTCAGTGTCGCCTGTCATGTGCACGCATTCGAGCTGCAGCCGTCAACGGCGGAGATCGAGCACCTGTGCGGGGTCGTGGCGTCGTTGTTGCCGGCGTAGGTGGATTCAGATCTGGAAACTGGCAGTCAGCGGCGTTTTGGTGGTCGGGCGGTTAGACGCGGGCGACGATGAGGCTGATCCCACGGAGCGAGACCTGCCGTGCCGAGTGTCAACACTGTTACGGACGTTCATCTCTTGAGAATGCGTGGTCACGGCGGCGCTTGATTTGTGGAATCTCAAGCTGGGTGGGGTTTGGGGGCTCTGAACCATCCCGCGTTTGATGCGCACCTCCTTCCTTGGGAAGGTGCATGTCATGCCGAGCAAGTACGACCCGGAGA
>NZ_JBJIAK010000071.1:0-23609 GCF_045310915.1 Mycobacterium sp. SMC-17
CCGGGGCCGTTTAGGACCATCGCCGACGTCGAGTACGCGACAGCAGCCTGGGTCGAGTGGTACAACAACCGAAGGCTTTTTCTGGGGTTGGTCAGACTGTTGCGTGACGTTGCGTAGCTCGGCGACACGGGCCGGTTCTGCAACAGATCTCCTGGGGTGTGGTGCTCGTGGCTGGTAGTGGTAAAGCTGCCTGCTGCGAAAGGAGATCGGGGTGCGGGCGTTTCTAGTGAAGTTGCCGTCGGGGGCGCGTTATTGGACGGTGCTCGATGAGGATTTGGTGGTGGTGGCCGAAGCGGATGCGTTCTTACGGCATGTCCGATTCGGCCGTGACTGCTCGGAGCTGACTACCAGGTCGTATGCGGGTGGTATCGCGTTGTTCCTGCGCTGGTGCGCTCGTAGCGGCCGGCACTGGCATGACGGGGTGGCAGCGCTGGGGTTGTTCATCATCTGGCTGCGCCACGCCGGGCCGCAGGCCAGTGGTGTCGATCCTGTGGTGGGTGGGCAGGTGCTGGCGGGTCCGGGGGCGGAACCGGTACGTGAGGCCCGACGGATCAACGGTGTGCTGACCGCGGTGCGGGGGTTCGTCGCCCACGCAGTGACCTCCGGGCAGGCGCCGGGCGAGCTGTTGGGGTTGATCTACGAGCTGGCCGATGCGAGTGATCTGCCGGCGCAGGCTCGCGGCGAGGACCACCATGTGGCTTGGCGGATGCGGGCGCGGCATCGGTTGCATGAGCCGGAGGCGGCGGTGGACCGGGCCAGCGATGCCGAGATCGTGGCGTTGGTGCGGGCTTGTCGGTCGGCGCGGGATCGGCTGATCGTGTTGTTGATGGCTCGTGGCGGGCTACGCCGCGGCGAGTTGTGTGGGTTGCGGCGCTCCGATGTTCATCTGCTGGCCGACTCGCGGGTGCTGGGCTGCGTGTTCCCGCGGGCTCACCTGCATGTGGTGCGCCGGGATAATCCGAATGGCGCGTGGGCCAAATCCCGCCGCCAGCGGGTGGTGCCGCTGGATTTCCTGGTGGTGCAGGGGTTCGACGGCTACCAGTTCGAGCGGCTTGCTGTGCCACGGGCGGGTGAGTCGGATTTCTTGTTGGTCAACCTGTTTCGGGAACCTATCGGGGCGCCGATGCGCCCGGACGCGATCAATGAGGTGATCACCGCGTGCTCGCGGCGGGCCGGGATTGAGCATGTCACGCCGCATCGTCTGCGCCATGCGTTCGGCAGCAATCTGGCTGATGCGGGTAGCGGTTTGGATGAGATCGCCACGTTGATGGGTCACGCGTCGATGAGTTCGTCGCAGGTTTACCTGCACCCCGATCCGGGCCGGCTGCGTGAGGCCGTCGATCGGGTTGCCAGCCCGCGTGAGTTCGCCGGGACCGACCGGTGAGTGTTTCGCAGGCGCAGGCGCAGGCGCAGGCGCTGGCGCTGGCACCGGTACCAGGCGCCCCTGCCGGGGAGTATGTGTTCGCGGGCAGGCCGATCGACCACCACGTCGGGCGGATCGCTGCCGTGGTCGACCCGGTCTTCCTGGCCGAGGCCGGCTGGGATCCTGCCCGGCAGATCCTGGTGTTCGCACCGCAACATCCGCTGCTGGGGCGCCGAATCTGCCGCGCCGAGGGCTGCGCGACGACCGCGACCGGGGCGGCGGGAATCTGTGGTGTGTGCCGCAAACGGCTCATCGAGAACGGGCTCGATGCCTCTGAGGTCGCCGCACTGCCGCCTCGGGAACGGCGCAGTCAGCGCCGCGGTCCGGAACGCTGCCGGGTGCACGGTTGCGCGCGGGAATGGCTGTCGCTGCGGTCGGGGTTGTGCTCGGCGCATGCCGAACAGAAGCGCCGCATGCCAGGAGTCGGATTCTCGGCGTTTCTCACGCATCAGACGGTGAAACCGCTTCCGCTGCTGCCTGATTGCTCGGTCCAGGCCTGCGTCCGGCAGCGCCGCCATCCTGCCGGGCTCTACTGCGATGCCCACCAGCAACGGCTGCGCAGCCTCCGGAAGCAGGACCCGGGTCTCGACGAATCATGTTGGCAGGCTACCGAATCAGCGATAGGGCGCGGCGGTGAGGTGAGCCTGCGTGGGTTGAGTCCGTTGGTGGTGGCGCAGCTGCTGGCGGGGTTGCAGCAGCGCTGCCGGATCAACGCGGTCAAGACCAATGATGCGGTGCTACGGGTGCTGGTCAACGACATCCGCGCCCAGCGGGTGGCCTCGCTGGCTGACTACACCATCGGCGAGGACCGCGATCTGGAATTCACCGGCCTGGCCAACTGCCTGGCCGGCCACGCTCGCCGCGTCTTGTCTACCCCGGAAACCGAAGTGGTCACCGATGTTTGGGAGCTGGCGGTGTTCGGGCACAGCGGCACCCTATCGTTCACCGGTATCAGCCAGCACTGGCTGCGGGAGGCGGCCAAAAGATGGGCCGCCGACGATCTGCCGAAACGACGTGTTCGGGCCGGGCGGCGCACCAGTGCCGGCTTGTCGGTGCGCCACCATATCGGCTGCCTGACACGGTTGTCGGAGTCGCTGCGGATGCGTACCGACCGCGGTGAACACCCGGCAGCGTTAGGCCGCACCGACATGGAGGCATTCCTGCACCGGTTGGCCTACCTCGAATCGGTCGGGCAGATCAGCGACGACGCCCGCATCCGGGCCTGCCGTGAGGTCCGTGCCGTGCTGACCCGAATCCGGGCCATGGGGTTGACCCGACCCGACCGGCTAGCCGCGGGCCTGGGCGAGGACTTCGCGATCGCGGTCAGCGACATCCCCGCCGAACCTGAACCAGGAGAACCCAATCGCGACCTACCGCCGGAAATCATGGCCCAGCTGTGCGCACACCTGGATCGACTGACCTCGCCGGAGATACGCACCGCCGTCGAGTTGGCCATCGACACCGGCCGGCGTCCCGAGGAAATCTGCGCCCTGAACTTCGACTGCCTGACCCGCGACGACGACGGATTACCCGTGCTGGTCTATCACAACCACAAAGCCAACCGGCTCGCCCAGCGGCTGCCCATCACCGAGCAGACCGCCACCGTGATCATCGCCCAGCAGCAACGGGTTCACCAACGCTATCCACACACCCCGGTCGGTGAACTCAAGCTGCTGCCCACCAACCGCCGCAATCCCGACGGGAGCCGCGCGATCACCCCATTTACTGTCGCGTTCGCCCACCGCACGTGGGTCGATGCGATGCCCGTCCTGCACAACGTCGACCGTGTCGAATACGACAAATCCAAGATCGTGCTCTACAGCTACCGGCACAGCTACGCCCAACGCCACGCCGACGCCGGTGTTCCCGTCGAAGTGCTACGCGAGTTGATGTCGCACCGCCAACTACAAACCACCAGTGGCTACTACCGCATCGGCGAAACCCGCCGCCGCGAAGCCATCGACCGCGTCACCGCGATGCAGTTCGACCGCCACGGTAACCGCATCTGGCGACAAGCCCAAGCGCTGCTGGCCTCCGAACACGCCCGACGCGCCGTCGGTCAGGTCGCCGTCCCGTTCGGTGTCTGCGCCGAACCCTCCAACGTCAAAGCCGGGGGCGGCGCCTGCCCGTTCCGCTTCCGCTGCGCCGGCTGCGACCACTTCCGCACCGACGTCTCCTACCTGCCCGACCTGCACGCCTACCTCGACGACTTGCTGCGCACCCGCGAACGCCTACTCGCCACCACCGAACTCGATGACTGGGCACGCGCCGATGCGATGCCCTCGAACGAAGAAATCCGCCGGATCCGCCGCCTGATCGACCAGATCAGCCACGGCCTCGACGAACTCGAACCCGAACAACGCCAACAACTTCAGCAAGCCGTCACCCTTGCACGCCAACACCGCAGCGTCACCCTCGGCATGCCCCGTACCCGCCACACCCCGCCCGACCTACGCCCGGAGAGAACGACATGACCACCAACACAGCCGCCGTCGACGCGATGATCCAGGGACGTCGGGCCGACTCCACCCGCCGCCGCCAACGTGTCCTCAGCGCGCTCGACAACGCCATCACCGACGGCACCGAACTCAGCGTCACCGACATCGCTCGTCGCGCCGGGGTCGACCGCACCTTCCTTTACCGCCACCGCGACCTACTCGAACGCATCCACGCCGCCGAAACCGAGCCACCCGACAAACCAGACATAGGGCCCTCCGTTACCCGCGCCTCACTTCAAGCCGACCTGCTCGCCGCGCAGCAACGCTGCGCCCGCATGGCCGCACGCACCCAACAACTCGAGACACGACTATCGGAACTGCTCGGCGAACAAGCCTGGCGCGCAACCGGACTCGGCGCACCCACCGACATCGACCAGCTCCAACAACGCGTCGTATCGCTCGAACAGCAAGTCGTCGACCAGCGGCTACAACTTGAACAACGAGACCAGGACCTCGCCGCCGCCCGCGCCGCGAACCGCGAACTGATGACAGGACTCAATTCGTCCCGGCCAACCGGATAACACACCCGAACGAAACGCTTGCACAACACCTGTAGCGCACGATAATTTCAACGAACAGCCGCGGGACCTGCACAAACACCGGAGATTCGCACGAGCTTCAGGCCAGACCCCCAGAGAACCGACTGCACTCCAGTCTCGGCATGGTCAGCCCAACCGAGTACGAGCACGCCCACTACAGCGCCCTCGACCGAGAGCGTCAACCCGTATAGCAGCGGCGGAAAACCTGGGGCGGTTCATCTGCGAACAACTCGTCGAATTGGTCACTGACTACCTCGACGGCGCGCTCGACCCCGACGTCACCGCCAGATTTGACGCGCACCTGCTGGAATGTGATGGCTGCGTCAACTACGTCGAACAGTTCCGGTCGACGTTCAACACCCTCGGGCGGGTTCAGCCCGATCAACTCGACGAAGGCTTCCGAGAACGCCTGCTCGACACGTTCCGCGCCTGGACGACCACCCCTAAGCGAACACACGACAATCCGCACACGGACTCATGACCGCATCAGCTCCTGCCCACTGCATACCTGCAAGATTGCGACGTTGCATAAAGCCCCAACCGATTAGCGATGAATAGCTCCTCGCCCGCGACCGACGGTAATCGTGCGCTGTCATCGGCCGCCGACCCTGCACCGCGACCATTCGTCACACCGCCGACGACGATCCAGTGGGCCGACCTGCGCGCACGCTTGCGTGCGACCCGCTGGCCGGCCAGTACCGCGGGCACCGGGTGGTCGCTCGGGGCAAGTCTTTCCTACATGCGCGAGCTGGTCGAATACTGGGCCGAGGAATACGACTGGCCGAATCACGAACACGCACTGACCCAAGTACCACGCTTCCACACCGAGATTGGCGGTGCCTCAATCCATTACGCGCACATCAAGGCGAGGACGGCCGGTGGGCGCCCAAGCATGCCCCTACTCCTGGCCCACGGCTGGCCAGACTCATTCTGGCGATACACCAAGGTCATTCCGCTCTTGACAGACCCCGGGGCCCACGGCGCCGACCCGTCGGACGCCTTCGATGTCGTCGTACCCGACATGCCAGGGTTCGGCTACTCAATGCAGCCCACCGGCACGCCGCTCAACTCCATTGCCGTCGCCGATCTTTGGGCTCAGCTCATGACCGACCTCGGGTACTCCCGCTTCGGCGCAGCAGGCGGCGACATCGGTAGCGGCGTGTGCCGCTACCTCAGCCTCAATCACCCCGACCGAGTCACCGCACTGCATCGCCTCGACGCCGGAATGCCGGCAGGCGCCGCCGACGGCCATCTCACGAACGAGGAGCGGACCTGGCTCACGGCGGTCACGTCGTGGACCAACACCGAAGGCGCCTACGCCGCCATGCACCGCACCAAACCTGACACCGCCGCCTTCGGCCTCAACGACTCACCCAGCGGCCTAGCCGCCTGGATAGTCGAGAAATTTCGCTCTTGGAGCGACTGCAACGGCGACATCGAGGGAAGTTTCACCAAGGACGAAATTCTGACCAACGTCACCATCTATTGGCTCACCGGCACCATCGGATCCTCGATGAGCATCTACCACGCGAACGCGCACATCCCGCTCAATCAGCACACACGTCGGGTCAATGTCCCTTCCGGCTTCTCCTTGTTCCCCGCCGACATCCTCACCCCACCCGAGGCCTGGCTGCACCGCACCGCCAACACGGTATGGATCAGCCATCCGCCACGCGGAGGCCACTTCGCGCCGTTCGAGGAACCCGACATCTACGCGGACGAACTACGCAACTTCTTCCGACCTTACCGACCGCTTTCGACCTAATGACAGCCAGTGGTCAGGGCGAGGTGTCTCCTGTGCAGATGTCCGATGGAGCCGGCTCTTTCCTCCTTCGGCTCGCCAGCAGGAATATAGCCATACGCGGAAACACGATGACTGACAGTAGCCCGGCGGCCACTAGCGCGGCGTAGTTGGCCGGCTGCAGGAGCCCAAGTTCCACACCAATTCCTCCGGCCACCACCGGGATACTCAGCGACGTGGCCTGTAACAGTCCCGCCGCCAAGACCTGGCGCCCACCGCCGAGCAACGGACGGTACAAGACGGCCGGTACGGCTCGAACGATGAGAAGGGCGACGAGAAAGATGGGGACGTTGGCCAGGGCGGGCACGTGGTCGATGAGTGCTCGGACGTCGAGCGACACCCCGGTCCCAACGAAGAAGAATGGGATGAAGACGCCAAAGCCGACGGCATGCAGCTTCGTATAGAAATGGCTGTGTGTCATGTCCTCGTCGCGGTCCAGCAAGGTTAATGCCGCTCCGGCGAGGAACGCCCCCAGAATTGACTCAAGTCCGAAAGCTGTGGCCAGAGACGCGAAAACCAAGAGCAAGGCCACAGTTGCGCGGACCCGAATCTCGGCGGTGGTGTCCTGCAGATCGAGCAGCGTCTTACAGAACGTGCGGGCGCGCTCCAGGCCGAGAACGACGGCGATAACAACAGCTGTGAACCCGAGAAACGCCGCCAGCAGCGTGAGCCTGGCGCCAACGCCGGCCGACGTGTCTTCTGAAAACCATAGGGAAAGAAGCACTATGGGCACGATCTCGGCAATGGACGCACCGGCCACGATCACTTGACCGGCTCGGGATTCCACAACTCCCGCGTCCTTCAGAACCGGGAGGATGATTCCCAGCCCGGTTGCCGACAGGATCACAGCCACCAGCACCGGTGACCGAGTGAGCCCCACTAGGCCTAGCGTGACACCCACTAATGCCGCGAGAGCGAACGACACCACGAAGGCCCCCGAGGCGCGGCGCAAGAGTGGTCCCCTTAGATGCTGGACGTCAATTTCCAGTCCGGCCAACAAGAGTAGGAAACTCAAGCCGATCGTCGACAACACTTGAAGCGCGTCGTCCATGCGCACCCAGCCAAGCATTTGCGGACCGACGATGACCCCTACGAGGATTTCGAGCACGATCGCCGGCATTGGCAGCCGAAACACCCGCACACTGAGCGGCGAGAGTAAGGCGACGACCGAAACAATTGCCACTGAGGTCAGCGAAACGATGGCAAACCCTTCCGACTCGGAACGAACAGCGGTCACAGACCCGTGCTGAGTGCCGCCTGACCACGACGCCACCGACTACCTCCATTAAGGCTGGCGAATGGCGCTGCTCATAGTGCATCGTAATCTGCCTACGGTCGGGCGGCCTGCGGATAATGTACCGCAGAGTACAGTTTAGCCGCCATGTTGCCCCCGCAAACGACGTCGGAAACGCCGACTTGTACTGCCGCTCGACGGGAGGACTGGCACCCTCGTCGATCGCCTGGCCAATGCTGCAAGCACGTCCACATTTCTGTTCATCCCCGGCACCCGCTAGGCCCACCTGCGGCGGATCATCGGGCGCGGCGCGGAAAGCTCACCGAGATGCGATCGGCTCACGTCAGCTGCTGCGGTCAGCAATTCGCGAAGATCGAACATTGGTCACGAACGTGGGACGGACCCCCGGCGGTCGAGTTCTGAGACAACACGCAACTCAACAGTTCGCAGGTCAACATTGCTCACGAAGCGTAAGAAGTCACAACTGCGGGGTCCGCCGCCATATAGCACCCCGGCGCTATCCGCGACGGTGAAGCTCTTCACCAGTGGCGTTCGACCGCAACACACGTGTCCGGGCATTACTGCGCTAACACGCGTCACTACAACGCTTTCTAGCCCTTAAATGCTAGTTTTATCAGGATGACATCGATGCCGATTGGGCCGCGCCAAGTCAGTAGCCTGCGTCGGGTGACCATTCCCACCCGAACGTCGGTGCGGGTCGGAGTGCGGCCGGGATCGTGGGTTGTGGTCAGCGCTTCTCGCCGTGACCGAGGCGTACTGGTCATCCGCTCCACCGACGAGCCGATTCCTGGGTATGGCCTCAGGGACCCTCGACGCGCCCGCAAAGTCTCAGACAGCGGCCAGCTCACGCTGCCGGCGTCACTGCTTGATCAGGCGGGTATCGCCGTGGGTGGTTGGGTCGCGTTCACTACCACCGGTGTCGATCTGCGGGTGTTCGCCGCTGAGCGTGTTCGTGGGCCCAGGACTGGCCGGCGATGACCGACGGTCCCGGCGCGGCGGCTGGCAAGGACGTCAGGCAGGATGGCCCGATGCTTGGTGCTGACGTGACACCGCAGACACAGGATGCGCAGCTGGCTGTGGTGGAGCGTGCGGTGGCCAGCATCGTCGGTACCGTGGTGGCGCTGCCGGTTACCGAACTGTCGGGATGCCGGGGTTATCCGCTGATCCGGTGGTCGGCGGCGTTGGACGATCGCCTGGCCGGGGGGGTCGGCCCGGTTCTGGATCGGCCAACATTGTCGCGGTGGGAGTCGGCTACCGGTGCCGGCGGCGCGCCGCCGGCACCGCTGCAGATCGTGGGGGTGGCCTCGTCGGCGCCGTGGCGGCAGGCGGTCACCGCGGCGCGCCAGCTGCGCGGATTCGGCGCCGGATGCGTGTTGACCGGGAAGCGGCCTGCGACGATCAGACTGTCAGAAGCCGACTATGCCGGGGTCGGCGTTGTCTACGTCGGCCAGCACGGTGACCCCGAGGTGTTGGTGCGTGGCGACCACGACACCCGGCGGGCGCCGCGCATTGTCGCCACGCGGTACTGGGAGGAACGTCTGCTGGCGCACGCGCTGGCCGTCGGGTGTGTCAGACTCCTACAGCCGACGGCGATACCCGAACCCACTGCGCCAGTGAGTCTTTGGGAAGCCACAGCCCGTCAGTGGCCTCACTGACGGTGAAGTGCTCCAGTTGGGCTTGTAGACACAGTTGGGTCCATGCCGCCGGCGCCGACAGCCCCGCAGAGACCGCGGCGGTCAGGGCGGCGCCGATGTCGCCCAGTGCGGCCACCGAGTGCTTGAACGCCGCGTCGGCCGGGACGGAATCAGAGGCGATCCAAGTCAGGTCGCCACCGGCGCAGTAGGTGCAGTCGCACCGCCAGGCAGGCAAGCTCGGATCTAGGCGGTAGCTGTTCTCGAAGCGGCTGTTGAGGAAGTAGCCCAGCAGCGCAGGGATGAAGAAGGAGAGATTTTGCGCGCCTCCTCCCCCGTTTCGAAGTGGGTAGATGTGCCGGTAGGTCGAGGTGGTGCCCACGGCGGCTCCCGCGGCGCCGTGGGCTATCGCGCCCAGTGCGGCGGCATCGGAGCGCAGCAACAGCACCGGGGTCTCGGCGCCCAAAATTTCGACGAGGCCCTTGACGGCGCCGGGCTGGTCGAACGGGTCCTTCTCGTCTTCGACCATCAGCGCCACTGGCGTGGAGTGTCTATCGATCAGATCTTTGACCGTGCTGGCTTCGTCGACCACCCAACTGCCGGCGAGCGGCAGCGCCACGATGACCCGCGGACCTAAGGCGGCACCGCGTTGCAGCGTGGCGGTCAGACCACCGAGATCACCGTCAGCGCAGTATCCCGAATCGGTCAGGGCCCACGTCAGACCGTGATAGTGCTGGAAGCTGATCCAGTCTCGCTGCGGGGCAGCAGAAGCGAACTTGCGGTTCTTTCCTGTGTAGAGGCTGGCGTCGATGAGGATGTCGGCGTGCGGGGCGTGTTTGCGGGTGTAGTGGATCGCCCCCGCCGCGTCGGGCCGGGCATACGCGCGCCGCTGCGGGTCCACCGCGTACACGACGCCCACGCCGTGTGTGTGCACCAGCGAGGTCGCCGCGACGGTGCGATGACACTCGGCCTGCACCAGCAGGTCTGAGGTGAATCCCGCAAGCGGGCGGGCAGAGATCCGGCACGGCGGCGACGATGCCGGCAGTTCAGTATCGCCGGGAATGTCGGTCATGGCGCCACCACTCTCAGTCGGGTGCGGGGTGAATCATGTTGACCGACCAGGTAGTTGCGGGTGAATGCGTCGTCGGTCATGACCGCTGCCCGCGCGAGATCGTGCACCGAGTAATCGTGGTCGGTGACGTGCACGTCGATCACCGAGTTCAGGGTCCGCGGAGTCTCACCGGGCAACGTGCCCGGTTCGACTGTGCGCCAACCCAACCGCCCCAGCTTGATCTGGAATTCCCGGTACTGGCGCTCAGAGATCAGGTCGAGGTCATAGGCGCGGCGGATCAACGCCGCGATCGAGATCCCCCACTGCGCCTTCAGCTGCATCAATCGGGGAAACTCCGCGGTGGTCAAACCCGTGAGCAGCGGCACGATTTCGTCTGCAGGTGCCAAGAACTCCGCGGCGAACCGATCGGCCTCGCGTTCCTGATAGTCACCGGGCACGCTGTGCATGACCAGGTGCCCGGCCTCGTGCATGGTGGTGAATCTCTGTCGATCAGCGGGCAGTCCACGATTGAGCACCATGATGGGGGGGCGATCAGGGTCGTGCGGCCAGGTCGAAACGGCATCCTGTGCCGTAGTGCCCAGCGGGCGCATCACCACGATCACACCGACGGCTTCCAGCAGTCCCACCACGTTGGCGATCGGACCCGACGGGACCCGCCACCGGATCCGCAGCTCCCGCGCCACTGTTTCCGGCGTCCCAAACTCGTCGATGTCCATGCGCTCCAGCCGCGCCTGCGGCACGATCTCGATGCCGTGCAGCAGGCCCTCCACCGAGACCCGGGTCAGGTGGGTGATCGCCTCGATGCGGCGCTTGGTCGCCGCGGTCATTTTGGAGTGGCGTCGGCGATGGTGCAGACAGGTGACTTCCAGCCCCTGAACGGGGGTGTCGTCGACGAGTAATTGCGGGGGGCAATCCAGCGCGGCCGCCACCGCGGTGAGGTGCTCTCCGCGCAAATCCAGCAACCCGGATTCAACTTTGGAGACGAAACCCTGGCTGACGCCGGCGGCTTCGGCGAGGTCAGTCTGTGACCACCCCCGCGCTTCGCGCACCAGCGATACCAGGCGGGGATGAGCGACGACCTCGCTCACCGAACTCCTGACTGACCGTCGAGGCGTTCACGCACCACGGTGCGTGCCGACCGGATGATCGGCGCCGACAACGGAACCAGCGGGAGCTGACGCGCCGTCGTGGCGCTTCGCGGCAGGGCGAAGGAGTACAACGGCTCCTCACCGAGGTGACAGACCAGATGGGTGCCGGCCAGCCTCGTACCGCTATCGTCCACGACGTAGCCCGCGGTGAGGATGGTGGCTTCGGGCGCACCTGGCAAGCAGGGATCACCGAGGTGATAGGCCAGGCGGGTTTGACGCTCGGTGTCTGACGGGCACACCCGCAGCTGCGCGGTGAGCCTCTTAAACCGCAGCTGCACGCGGCCACCCTGAAGGCTGACCCACGGGCGGCCGTAGCGATCGGCCACCGCCGCTCCGGCAACACCGGCGAACAACCGGTGCGCCGGGGCGCGCACGAAGTCGGTGACCAGCATGGCCCGAGTCGCCGCCCCCGCCCGGCCCAAAGAAGAATCAGGCTGGTCGCGCAGCAGCTGATAGTCACGCCAGGCACTGTGCAAAATCTCGCCCAAGCGCGGCAGATGCGGGCGCACCACCGGCAGCATCGCGGTCGCACTCACCGGCGGGTCAGCGAAGTCGTCCATCCGGGACTCCCTTTCAGGTCGGTATCCGCAACCTACCACCGACTTATCGGATCGGCATATTTGGACACGCAATTACCGGGCTGTTGGAGTTACAGCAGGAGGCCCTGCTGAGGTTCCTCCCCCAGAGCATCCAGAGCCTGGCCCAGTTCTTCCCGCGACCGCACCGGACGTGCGCCGGCCTCGATCAGCAACCGGTTGCCCGCCGGCGTCTCGTCGCCGAAGTTAAGCACGAAGACCGGCCGAGCACGTTTGAGCGCGTCACGGCCGGCGGCCAGGGTGCCGCCTTTGTCTCCGGCCTCGATGACGACCAACGCTCGGCCGAGGCCGAAGATCACGTGATTGCGCGCCATCGCCGCGTACGACGCCCACGCTTGTGCGGGATGAAATTGGGAGACGACCAGAATGCGTTGTGGGTCATAGGCTTTGGTGAAGTCACGTTTGATGCGGAACCGGTTGATTCCCTCAGCCAGCACGATCACCGTGGTGCCGCCGCGGTCCAATGCGGCCAGATGAGTCTCGGTGTCGACACCTTTGGCGTACCCGGACACGACCGCCAGGCCACGCGCGCTGACTTCCTCGCCGCAGGCACGGGCGGCCTTGAGTCCCAGCGGGGTGGCTCTGCGTGATCCGCACATGCCTGCCGACGGCGTGGTGAGCAGATCGAGATCGCCCGAGCAGAACAGCGTCGCCACGACCGGGCGCCCATTGACGATCAGCGATGACGGAAAACGACCGTCGTCGAGGTTGATCGCCACCACGCCCCGCTGCGTGAGGTCATCGGCCTGGCGGGACAGTGTGTCTCGCGTGCTGGTGTCCAGGACGTCCCATTCCCGGCTCACCAAGTCTTTGCCGGCCTGCAGCAAGGCGGCGATCGTCTTGGCGGGCGTGCGGTAGCGCTCCAACGCCACCAGCGCCCGCAGGTTCGCGTCGAACGCTGCCTGCTCAGCCACTGATGGTCTTCGCGGCCGCGATTCCGTACACCGCCGTAGCGCCGGCCTTCCGGGCGGCCAGCGCCGTTGCGCGCATGGTCATCCCAGACTTATACACGTCGTCGACGACGATGCAGGCGCCCTCGACCATGGCGGGCAGCACGAACTGTCCGTCCAGGCCGACGGCGGCACCGCCGCCTTTTCGGGGTTCCCGCGCCGGTCCGGTGGTGCTGATCAGCGTCTTGCCGGCCTGTTCGGCGACACCGGCGGCGATGTACTCACCGACGGAGTTGCCGTCACCCTTGGAACCCGGGACCGACACGACAAACGGCGCAGCCCGCAACGCGGGATGGCGTTCGACCACCTCCGACAGCAGCTCGATGAGCCGGTTCGCCGACGCTCTTTGGATCCGCGGGTTGCTGACCCAATATTTCGCCTTCTGGACCAAACCGCCGGCTACGGTGTTTTCCCAGTCAGTCGAGGCGACCGTCGGGTCGAGGATCTTGTACCAGTCCAGTGTCACCGCCAGATCGAGGTGGTCGTCCTCGGTAGGCAGCACGAGCACCTCTTTGAGCAGATTGATGAGGCGTTGGGCCCCCTCGGGATAGCCGGTGGGCCAGTGCAGGCAGGTGTCGTAGTCGGCGGCACGGGCGGCCGGGAGCGGGGCGAGCCTGTCGAACCGATCCGCGAAACAGTGCTCGATGTGGGCCACTGGCAACCGGGGCGACTTCAGATAGCTGCGGGTCCAGGTCGGGCCGGCCGCGCTGGGTCGGGCGTAGAGCACCGCCTCGATCCGGCAGGGCTCCTCCATGGCGCGTCTCAACGCGTCCAATCCGATCCGCATTTCGATCTCCTTCTCCATCCGCCCGGGGATGGTCGCTGGCCGTGGCGAAGACCTGGACGGAGGGATCTTCGGGTCGCAGACGGTGGGGTCAGCCTTTGGACCGACGCGGGTCGTTGCCCGGTGCAATGGTGTCCTGTGCGCGGATGGTGCCGTTGCGTGCCCGCACCTGCATTTCGCCGCCGCCGTCGTTTCCGAGGATGGTGCGGGCCCGAGCGATGCCCTCGGCCTGGGTGCTCACCACCTTGCTCGCCCGGGCAGCACCCGGCTTGCGGATCTCCCAGTTGCCGTCGTCGCGGTGCTGAACGACACGCTTGTTGGTTCCCATCACGACCTCGCTTTCGAAGATCCGCCCCGGTCCGCACCGCTGAGAGGCGGCGGCACCGTACTGCTGCGGCCCACCATACCAGAATCTTGTGAGGGTTGATTAATGTTGTATAATAATCCCTATGGTTGATGAGGGCTTTCTGCGGGTGGCGGAGGCGGCGACTTATCTCGGGGTGTCCGCCCAGACGTTGCGGCGCTGGGATCGCGACGGCACCTTGCCCGCGTTGCGGCGCCCCGGCAGTGACTACCGCTATTACCGGCGCGCTGACCTGGAGCCGTTTCGGCTGCAGTACCGCCGCGCCCAAGAGGCCGCGGCGGCCGGCGCCGACAGCAGTGTGTTCGCCACCGCCAACGCCGACATTGAAGCCAATGCCGCGTTGCGCGACCCGCAGCGCGACGCCCACCGCGCGGTGCGTGAGCACTTCGCCGCCAACGCCGCGCCGGCGATCGTGCAGATCCCCGTCGGGTGCGGCAAGACCGGCATCATGGCCACGCTGCCATTCGGTATCGCGCGCGGCCGCACGCTGGTGATTACCCCGAATTTGACCATCCGCAAAGGCGTCGCCGACGCGGTGGATATCACCAGCCCGCAATGCTTCTGGACCAAGTGCCGGGTGCTGTCGGACTTCACCGCCGGGCCCTGGATGGCGGTGCTCGACGGGCCCAACGCCAACATCCACGACGCGATCGAAAGCGATTTCGTGGTGTGCAACATCCAGCAGCTGGCCAGCCAAGCCGACCGCTGGTTGCCCCAGTTTCCCGCAGACTTCTTCGACATGATTCTGGTCGACGAGGGACATCACGCCGCGGCTGAGAGCTGGCAGAAGGTGTTCCGCCGCTTCCCCAACGCTAAGGTCGTCAGCCTGACTGCGACGCCGTTTCGGTCTGATCAGCAGCAGCTGCATGGCGAGGTCGTTTACCGGTACCCGTTCACCCGGGCGATGATCACCGGCTACATCAAGCAGATCCACTCCCGCAACGTCGCGCCCGCGGAGCTCTACTTCACTTACCGCGACGACACCCGCCGCCACACCCTCGACGAAGTTCTACAGCTGCGCGAGGAAGCGTGGTTTCGCCGCGGTGTGGCGCTGAGCACCGAGTGCAACCGCCACATCGTGGAAGCCAGCATCCAGGCGTGTAACCGCATGCGCGCCCAGACCGGCATCCAGCACCAGATCATCGCCGCGGCGTGCTCGGTCGACCACGCCCGTCAGGTCGCCGCGCTCTACAACGAGTGCGGGTACCGTGCCGCTGAAATCCACTCCGACATGGATGAGGACGACCAGGACGCCGTCATCGAGCGGCTGCGCCAAGGACAGCTGGACTGCATCGTGCAGGTGCAGATGCTCGGCGAAGGCTTCGATCACCCCCGCCTCAGCGTCGCGGCGATCTTCCGCCCCTTCCGCAGCCTGGCACCTTACATCCAGTTCGTCGGACGGGTCATGCGCGTCGTGCAGGAAGGCGCCCCCGAGCACCCCGACAACCAGGGCCACATCATCTCCCACGTCGGGCTCAACAATGACGCCCGCTGGGCGGAGTTCCGCGAACTCGATCTCGACGACCAAGCTCTGGTGCACGGCTGGGTGGCCGGCAACACCGACGCAGACGGGGACGGCGACGGAGATGGCGAGCCGCGCGCTCGCCGCTTCGACGACGGCATGCTCGTCGACAACGAGATCCTCACTGACTTCGTCGAGCACACCTACCTCGACCCCACCGATGACCGGGTCCTCGACGAGATCCTCAACCGCGAAGTCGCCCCCGGGGTTCGACTGGCCACCTTGGTCGACCGCGAGCGCCTGCGTGAGCAACTGATGGCCCAACAGGCGGCCGCCGCGGCGCCTGCCCCGCAACCGATTCCGGTCTCTCCGCAGCGCCAACGGCAATCGGCGAGAACCCGGGTCAACGAACGGACCAAGTCGGTGGCCAACCGCGTCCTGTCCGACTTGGGTCTGCCCCACCGCGGTCACCAGCTCATGGCCGTGACCGGCGGACGCCGCCAACACAACTCGGCCATCGTCATCCGTCTCCTGCACGCCGCGATCAACGAAGCCGTCGGCATGGACAACAACACACGAGCGGAGTGGACCCGGGAGCAGATGAGCACCATCTTCGAGCGCATCGACGACATCGCCGACACCGTCCGCGACACCCTGCAAACCCAATTGTCCCCACGCGGGTAACACCCCGCACCGTGCCCTGAAGGAGTCGGCATGCCTACCACCAAAGCGGTCCTGCGCCACATCCGCGTCGAAACCCCGCGCACCAACCACGAACGCCCGTGCGCTGCCCACAAGAAGGGTAAGAAGGCCCACTTCATCCTCGCCGGCGACACCCACCTGGTTATCGTCGAAAACGACAAGGCGATCAGGTACTGCCCGCCGGCGGCGGCCGAAATCCTGGACCTCGCGCAACAGGACCTCGACGCCCTGCGCCAACAACTCGGTACCTGACCGCCTCGCGGCGATCCGGACCATCAACCACAGAGCAATACCGATCACCTGACGAAAACACCTGGGAGAATTGACGATGAATTATTTGACGATCCTGGACACCGTGGAAAACAGCCTGCCGGAGCACTGGACGGAGGTGACCGACGTCGTCACCGACGATGGCCATCACAACGTGTACGTGTTCCACGACGACGCCGCCATCACCCTGGCCTGGGGCAAAGACCACCGTGACGGGCAGCCATGGACCGAGGCGTGGTCGCAGGCCGGCGGATTCCCGGACAACAAGATCTACGGTCACTGGTTCGACATCCGCTACCACGGCGTGGTGATTCACCGCGACCTGCTCCTCAGCGTCGACGGCCACCGCGGCGAGCTGCCTAGCGGCCAACCAATCAGCGAGAAAGGCAAAGGCATCATCGGCATGCGGGTGACCGAGCCCGAAGCCCGACGCGCCCGACTCCTCGACAGCCTGGTCCACGGCCCCAGCTCACAGTTCGACCGGTACTTCGCCAGCGCCAACATCCAGTACCGATGAACAACGACCAGCCGCCCAAGTCTCTACCGCTGAACTGGGATCCGCGCACCGAACAGGAGCTGGCGCACTGCGCCCGCAACGGGCTTCTGGAAGAGACCCACCGTCTCGACATCAAACGCGAACTCGAGTCGGGAAACTCGGCGAACAAGAAGTTGGCCAACGACATCGCCGCGTTCGCCCTCGACGGCGGCATCATCGTGATCGGAGTCGACGAGGACACCTCACCGCCGAGCCTGTCACCAGTCGCGCTGGACGGGCTGGCCGAACGCATCGAGCAGATCGCCCGCATGCGGGTCGAGGAAGCCGTCCAGATCCGCACCACCGAAATCGAATCCACCACCCGCCCCGGACACGGCTATCTCGTCGTGCACATCCCGGTCTCCCCGCGAGCACCACACATGGCCGACGGCCGCTACTACGGCCGCGGTGACAAGACCAACCGCGTGCTGTCCAACACCGAGGTGGTACGACTACTGGACCGTCGCCTCGCCGACCGGCGCGACCTGCGCGCCGAGGCCAGCGCGATCCGTACCGACCTCGTCGGCGCCGACGCCCCACTGTTCGTGGCCGTCGCCGACCCCCTCGGGGCACCCGAGGAGATGCTGGTAGCGTTGACCGAAGATCCGCAATGGCCCTCCACCGCAATCGAACTCATCCACGCCGCCGTCACACGTGAACACCAGCAGTACGCGCCGACATTAGCCCAAGCCGGCGGTTTCGCCCGGCGCGCCGACGGAGTCGCGGTCACCACCGGAATGGCGAACGGCGCCCGATTCGAGGGCAAGGAGTACGCCGCCGAAGTCGTCTTCACCGAATCCGGACGACTCATCCTGGCTTCCGAACGCGCCGTGGCCACCTGGTCGTTTGGCAACGTGATGCCGCCACCCCCGGATGCCTCCGTTGTGTTCGAAGCGCTGATCCTCGGTCACTTGAGTCTGCTCGCCCGGCTCGCGGCAGCGGTGTCCCGGCGCTGGGGCTTCACCGGCAGCTGGCGCCTAGCACTGTCGATGAACGGGCTGCGCGGCGCACAATCGTTGACATTGGCTGAGGAAAGGTTCGGCGAGCGAGGCACGGTCTACACCGCAGACCTGTATGAACGGGTGACCGAAGCCTCCCTGGAAGACCTCGGCGACAATCCTCAGCAGATCGTCGCCGCGCTGGCCTCGCCGCTGCTGCGCAGCGTCGGTAGCTACCCGAGATGGGCCAACCACCTCAACACGTCGACCACCGGGTGACATTCTGTCGGCCACCCGGTGACAATCTGATGAGGTAACGCCGGTGCCCACGGGGCTGTATCCAACTGCCACACAACGGGTCCACCACGGCTTGCCTCACGAGCGCATCCCCCAATAGACCCCCAAAGGGCACTTCGCGGCGGCTCACGGCGAGGGCAGTCGGATGCCGCACGCGGGGCACCAGCGGGGTGGTGTGCCGAGCGCGGCCTGGATCGCTGTCAGGGCGTCGAGGTGATGGATGCACTCCCGTCGGGTGAGGTGGGTGCGGATCATGTCCACGATGAACTGTGCTCGCTCCAGGGGTGTTGTCCCATAGTTTTCGGTGTCGGTGGTGCCGGTGGCGATGACGTCGCCCCCCTGCAACTCGCGCTCGTGGTATCGGATCGCGCCGTCGTCGCCAGCGCCGGTCACAGTCCGAACGAAACGGCCGCTCGGTCGTAGATTGAGCTCGATGTACCACTGGTCGTGGCGCTCGCGAAAATAGAAGCTATGACCATCGATTTCACCGCGCCACTGTTCGGGAGCCAGGCCGCCGTGGCTGTGCACAAGGACGCCCGGCTGCCGTGCGAGCCAGACCTGCAGTTCGGCGTCGGCGGCCTGCTCCGCGGCGGTGATCCGTTGGCCCTCAGGCGATTGCCAGAACCGCGCAATGCTCTCGCGCCACTGGTTCACGGCGTGACGACGGGCCTCGGGTGTGCGTGAGCAGGGACAATCGAATCCGTAGTCGTGCAGATCGCTTTCTGGCAGTCGAGGATGGCAGGAACAATGGCAGCGGGCTCCGCTGTCGATGTAGCGCCACACGGTCAGCGCGTCCAGCGTCGCATCGGCGAGTTCATCGGGAACTGCGACACCGAGCTGGTCGAACATATCCGTCAGATGTTCGCGGTAGCGGGAGCGCGCCTGGCTGCGGTGACGTTCGACGCGTTGTCGGTACTCGGCTTCCACCATGGCGGGGTTGCTCGCGCAAAGGTCGGAATCCTGGTTCACAGCGATCGAGGGTGACACGCCCAAAGCCGTCATGTCGACCGATTTTTTCGACGTCCAGGCATAAAGGAAGGATTCGCCGAGCTGGCGGCTCCACCCAAGAGCCAATGAACAGCGCGCGATACGGCTGGAATCTAACCCCAACCGGCTCGAAGGAGTAATCCTGTTGACCCCCGCCTGCCGGCAGCGAAAGACAAGACCCTAGATGACCACCCACCATTTCACCGCGAAATGCTCGTGCCACGATGCCCGTCGAGAGTTATGTGGCGAC
Source organism: Mycobacterium sp. SMC-17 (assembly GCF_045310915.1). Taxonomy (NCBI): domain Bacteria; kingdom Bacillati; phylum Actinomycetota; class Actinomycetes; order Mycobacteriales; family Mycobacteriaceae; genus Mycobacterium; species Mycobacterium sp. SMC-17. The sequence continues at coordinate 19,503 of NZ_JBJIAK010000071.1, forward strand.
TGCGGCGACTGCGGCGACTGCCTCGTCGAGGGTAGGGACCACGGTCACGATGTTGGTGACACCGGTGAGCTTCATCGGGCGGCTGGTGGCCGGACCGTCGGCCACGACGGCGAATCCGATTCGCGGGGCCAGGTCAGTGGGCTTGCACCAGTAGTCCCATGCCGACGGAGGCCAGAAAGTCCACGGCGCTGAGGTCGACGATTACCGCGCGGGGGGGAGGCGGCCGTTGCGGTGAAACGCTGTTTCGAGCTGCGGGGCGGTGAGAGTGTCGACCGTTCCGCTGACTTCCAAGACCCTTATGTCATCGACGTGGCGGTCCCGGATCGTGCAATCTGCCGCGGCTGCGTGGCCTGTCGGATCGGGCTGGCCGGTCATGGTCGCCCGACATCTTGGCGAAAGAGAGCAGATAAGCAACTCCAACGAAGGGTTTTGCCGTCGACACGCCGGTGTTGGTCAACACCAGCACCGGCGATGAAGTTCGAGGGTCATTATCGAGGACTTCGGGCCGACCGCCGGCCACGGTGTTTACGTCGGCGACGAGATGATCGTACCGGCCGCCCGCAGATGGGCGGTCCTACTCGACGACGGCCGACTAGTTTTGTCGACAGCCGCCAGCTCGCCGCGATAACGGGCTAAGTCATCAGTGCATGGGGCGAAAGGGCTGCTCCCCCCGCGGTATTGCCGACAAGGATGCGCCGAGAATGTCGCTACATCTGTAGCACGACGTCGGCAACGGCTGCGCGAAGCGCCGGTTCTAGGAAACGCAGGGCGGATATGAGGCTGCTGAAACTCAATTGCGGTTTCGCCCGCCAGGCCGAAACCCGGGCCTGCCGCACGCCCCGGAAGCTGCAGCAGTGTGCATCTCATATGTCGCCGCGGTACAGATTCCCGCGAAGACCCCGGCGACATGGATGACGAATCCGGGTACTGTCCGGACGCGTGGCAGTCAGGTGGAGTTGTCGTCTCTGATCATCTTCTTGACGAGTTCACGTGAGGCGCTTAACGCGTCCTCTGCCTCGATGCGCTGTATGCGTTCAGCTTCGACTCGTGCGTTGAGTTCAGTGACCTGAGATCGCAGGGAGTCGTTGTCGTGGTGGAGTTCGTCGATCTCGCGTCGAAGCGAAGCCGCGTCTCCGAATTCGACCTCGGCGCCCAGCTTTTCGCGCAGAGCGCGTCGAAGCTGGGCAACCTCACTGCGCAGCTTGTCGTTCCGTGTCTTCAACAGCAGCACCTCCGTGCGAGGCACGGGCGCCGCGGCGGGTCGATGGATGGACCGCAGCGGCTGTGCCCGCCCGATATCGATATCTTCTCGGACGCCGGGTGTATAAACCAGCGATCGTGAGACGCCGGCGCGGCGTGCCACTGCGGCGAAGGTGACGGTGGCGCCCTCGTCGATCATGGCTTGCAGCGCGGCCCGCACCCGTTGCCGCTTGTCACGCGAGTGCTTGTGCTGTGCGGCCGCCAGATGCGGGGGCCGTTGACGGCTGGGTTCGGGTGCGGTCGTCATCGGGGGTCCTCGGATGTAGTGACCGGTTGAATTTTCAGCTGCGGGCGCTGCCCGGCGCGGATGCGCCGCATGATGGTTGCCGCCTCGAGAAGGTTGTTGCGGTCGTCCTCGCTCATGGCGTCGATCCTCTTCTTCATTTCCGCCACGATGCGGAGGTAGCTGGCGATTTGGCCGTCGATGGACTGCAGGACGTAGGGTTCGACCTCCATGGCGAGGGCGTGTTCATAGTTTTTGCGAAGGTCGTGGATCTCCTGCTCGATGGCCACCAGGTGGGAGGCGTCGGGTCGGTAGAAACCGCAGCCCGAGCATTGGAATCGAATCGGGCAGGTCTGGCCACCTGATTTGACGTTGGCTGGTTCGGTGCAGTTGCCGTACGGCACTGCGAGCGACCGTAATTGGTAGGTCGATGCATCGACCGGCGGGCGGGGTTGGCCTAGGTGGTTGAACGTGTGCTGGGCGACCTTTGTAATTGCCGAGCGTTTGCGTTTGTCACTGACCCGGTAATAGACGCCGACCGTATCTAGGCCATCATGGTCGAGCAACTCGGCAAGGACTTCGATCTCGGTGCCCGAGTCGGCGTGCCGTTGCGCCCAAGTGTGACGAAAACTGTAGGGATAGATGTTGGACCGATCAAAATCAATCTCGTTGCCGTCGGAGTCGACGATGCCCGACCCGATGAACGGGATGCTTTGAACCCAAAGTCGCAACGTGGCAGCGAAATACCTTGGATGAAGGTGGGGCTCCGCCGCGACCTCACTCACCGCCGGAAACAGGCACGGGCGTGAGGCTTTTGGGATGCTCAGCGCTCCACGCACAGACAGCCACTCCTGGACTTCTCGGGCCAGAGCAGCTTCGATGGGAAGATCGCGGCCCGGTCGGCCCATTTTATAGCTGTACCAACGCAAGACGGGTTCATCGGCGGTTCCGCCGATGCAGTCGGTGCGGAGGGCGCAGATTTCGATCGGTCGACGACCAGTGTCCCGCATCAACAGATAGATGGTGCGGAACATGGCTCTTACTTGGGGTTCGGTCATCAGGTAGTGACGTCGGCCAGCGGCCAATAGGTCAAGATTCGCGTCGAGAGTTCTTACCACGCTGTCCGGTAATGCCTTGGTGTCCTTCGATTCACGGTTGCGCCGCTCGGCCTGGTGAAACACGTGCTTTTTGGAACGGGCGAACGTTGTGGGAAGACCAGTGATGAGTTCGAGTTGCACACCTCTTTCAACGATCTTGAAGAATACGTTGTATTTCGCCATCCGGTAGGCGCGGTTCAGCAGCCGGCCGTCGGCATCGCTTTCCTCGGCCATCCGTTTGGCGACGCGGTCAGCGTCGCGTTGTCCGAGCTGAGAAGGATCCGATCCTCGGTCCCGTCGTCTGCCCAACACTTCAGAGCCATACAGCGCCGCTCTGTACGCATCGTAAAGATAGGTAGTCGTCGTCAGATCGCGGCAGTAGTTCATTGCCGCTGTGCGCAACCATTCTTGTTCGATGAGGGTGAAGTCGACGCCCTTTCGGCGTCGCGTGCCCCGTAGCGGCGACGGGTCACGAGAAAGGCCGATCTCGACGGGATCCCAATGCAGTTGACCTTTCAGGTCGACACCCTGGAATGACCGAAACCCCTCCCGCACATCGCGGGCGAACTCGAAAACCGTTGATCGATACGACTGGGTGAGGCGGCGGGTCTCCATGTCGGCTACCTCGCTATCGGTCAGCTTTGCAAACGATTCGATCCCATACTCGACGAGTCCGTTGACGGCCAAACGGATCACACTCGGATTGAGCTTGCGGTTTCTGCTATCGCGCACCGCTAGCGCGTAGAGGATCTCGTCTATCACCAACGGTGGCAGTTGCCCTAGCCAGAACTGATTAGCGTTCAACGCCGGATCAGCGCACAGGGCCCAGTCGGCGTGGCTTTTGTCGGATTGTTCGCGCTCCCAGCGCCCATAGTGGATCGAGCACAGCGGAATTCGTGACGTCTTAGCCGGCAGCTGGCAGGCCGCAACAAGACACTCCGCTAGATCGAGCGGGGGTGGAATCGAGTGGGGCCCCCCGTGCTCGATCCACACGTTCAACGACTGGGCCACCGCGTTGGGCTCCCTTATAGTGCCCGACCGAATCCTTCGCTGCCGCTTATGCCATTGGTAGTAGTGGTAGTGACACAGGCTCTTGGTATCGGCGACGCGCGGGCATCTCCGGTCATCGCGCGTGATGACGCACCGTTCTCGATCCGGAAACGTCATCTGCTGCTTACGTGTTCGCGTCACTTTCTCGGGCACGTCAGTTCCGTTGGCGCGCAGCTTGGCTTGCCGGTGTCTTCGCATGCAATAGTCGCAGTAAGTCGTGCGCGTGGTGAGCACACGGCAGTCTGGGCAACGCGTCACGAAAGTTTGTGGGTTGTGTTCGTCACCGCAGAACACCAGCGTTTGCGCGTCCCATTCGCCAGGTCGCCACGGATCAGGAGTGTGCTCTCGCAGCCAAGCCCGCCATTGAGCGACATCTGAGTCGTCACGGACAACCTGCAACGAGGAATTGTCAATACCTGTGGATCGGCTTGTTTCAGGCGACCTCCGTTCCAGTTGATTCGGTCGGTGCCGAGTCCG
>NZ_JBJIAK010000072.1:0-22561 GCF_045310915.1 Mycobacterium sp. SMC-17
CCCCGGCGCCCGACCTGCTACAACGGACAACATTGCTACCCAACCAATGTTGCATCAGATGACAATATTTCCTCATTACTGAGTGCCTTGATCCGATCCGGACGGAAGCCCGCCCAGTGGTCGTTGCCGGCGATCACCACGGGGGCCTGGAGGTAGCCGAGCGCCATCACGTAGTCCCGTGCTTCGGCGTCCTCGCTGATGTCAACTTTCTCGTAGGAGATATTGGCTTTGTCGAGCGCCTTGAAAGTGGCATTGCACTGCACGCAATTCGGCTTGGTGTAAACGGTGATGGCGGTCATGTGAGGCCCTTTCTGAATGGTGTTGTTCTGATTAGTATTCTACCGGCAATTCGGGGACCCAACAACGCAAAGTTTTGTTTATGAGCCATTCTTTTCCGGTCTCGATATTTACGTTTGGGTCCGGCTCGCGGCGCGCCCTCTCTCGCTATTTCCTCTCTCACATCACGGTTTTCGCTGCAGTCTCAACGGACGCATCCGCCCGACTCTGCGGGTTTGTAACCCTTTTCTTCCGGCGCTCATCGCAATTCTTTTCATCCCGGTGCACCGCGCACGCGCAACGGTTCGGGCGAAAAGTTTTCGGCGAGCGTCAGCGATGCGGTTACGAAAAGTTTTCGGGGCCGATAGGCCCTTTTACCCGTGGCCTTGCGCAGCGCGTGTCACCGGGGACCATGAAAAGGCGATGAGGGTGAGGAAAAACAGTATGAGCAACGCCGTAGGCGTTTCCTTATGCAAAAAAAGCGCGGCCGCCGGCGGCGGCTGACCATGGCCGGCGCTCCGTCGCCGGCCCGCCCGTGGTGGGGCCGCTGGTGGGCAGGGGCGCAACGCCTGCCCACCAGGGCCAACGGTCAGAGGGTTTGCAGCATCTTGAACGCGTCCAACTTCATGGTCTCGACGCCGCTGCCGGGGGTGACGGCGCGCAGCGCGCGGGCCATGCTGGCGGCTTTGACGGTCCGGGCTCCGCGCACCGGCTGTTCATGGTCCAGGTACTCGCTGACCGCGTTGTAGGCGGCCCAGCGGGTCCCGGCGATGCCCGCGACGGTGGGGCTGGAAACGAACAGTTTGACGATGGACTGCGCGGTTTGCTGCCGGTTCTGGCGGGCCTGCGTGGTGGCGCCGGGGTCGTCGGCCTTGACCAAAGCCGTTGCAAAGCGGGTCATTTCGTCGCGGTCCATCGGGGCGTCGTACAGCGCGGCAACCTCGGTCTCAAATGCGTCGATGTAGGCCCAGGCCAGGCCCAGCGCGGTGCGGGCCTGCTGGATCGCTCCCTGCGCGCCGTTGGTGTGCCGGATCGAAAAGCTCGACTTGGCGCGGGCGATGGCGGCGCGCTGCGTGTTGGCGCACACGATACGCACGGGCGAGATCAGCACTTTGAGCGCCGAGCTGCCGTCGTGGCTGTTCAGTACGCACAGGTAGTAATCGGTGCGGTCTTCCTGGCCGTTCTTGTCGATCAGCACCATGGTTCTGGGCAGCTTCATGGTCACGAAGATCTGTCGGCCGCCGTCGAGGGCTCCGGCCGTCTCGAAGTGCGCGCCGCTGGCGTCGGTGATGGCGTTGAGCAGGTGGCACGAGGCCTCGTTCTGCACTGGCTCGTAGCGCTTGCCGACAATGCCGAGGTAGTCGACCTGACCGGGGATCACGGGGTTGTCGCGGACGGTGGCGAACTGGTCGGGCACGGCGATCGGGGCGGGGGTGCTGACGCCGTCGGCGGTGATGATCGGCTCCTGGGGGATCACCAGCGGCATTTTGCGGACATTCCAGTTGGCGAGGTGAGCTGCGGCGAGGGCTTCGCTGGCGGTCATCGCGTGCCCCACCGACTGGCCGAGTTGGTGCCAGTGGTCGCTGCGGGAGTTGGCAAAGGAGACAACACCGTTGGTGTGATCGAGGTTGTGGGCCATGGGAGTAGACCTTTCGGTAGTGACGGGAGGCGGGAGTGCCGCCCGTTCTTGTTTGCCTTCCGGCATAGAGATCAAGAACCGGCGTTAGGGCCCGAAAGTGCAAGGGTGGCGCGGGTTTTCCCGTGAGCGCAGCGAACGTGGGGGAACCCGGTAGCCGTAGGCCGCCGATCCCTTGCGCGTCGGGTCCGCCGGTTATGATCGAAGGCCGGAAAGGCAAAGAGAATCTTTGTCAAATCTGCAGCGCCGCAGGCGCTTCCGCTTCAGTTGTGGTGATGGGTGCCGGTCAGGTGTGGCCGGGGTTGCTGGGCCCCGGCCACACCTGTCGGTCAGCTCGCGCTGTCAGCCAGGTACTGGTCGTAAACCTGGTCGGCGGTGCGCTCGCCGGTGATGACTTCCTCGACGGGCGAGAGGGTGTAGCCCTGGGAGACCAGGAATTTCAGGTAGTCGCCGCCGGTGACGTTGCGCGCCCACGATGCGGTCCCGCCGATCAGGCCGGGGTTGCGCCATGCGTCTTTGCCGGTGCGCGCTTCCAGTGCCCCGAGCACCATGGCGAGCACGACCACCTGTGCGCGGGCGTCAGCGGCGGCGTCCATGCCCTTGGTGAGGGTGCGGACCTGCTGGTTGTCCTTGATGCCCAGCAGCTCGGCGGCGGTCTCGTCCGCGTGCAGGCCGGTCAGCATGTAGGCATCCCGTGCCAGGGCGTCGGCCACAAACGCGGCTGCGCCTTTGGGGGCGGTCTTGCGGCTGAGCAGCTTGGTGAGGAATTCACGCCGGACGGCGATGGCGGCGGCACCGAGCTTGTTCAGTGCCAGCACCTTGCGGCGGTCGCGCTTCTCGGCTTCGGCTTCGGCGTCGGCGCGGGCCTGGGCTTCGGCTTCTGCGTCGGCGCGGGCCTGGGCGTCCTGGTCATCGTCGGCGCCGTCGGTGGCGGGGAAGTACTGCCGCACCCGGTCCTGCGTGATGCTCAGGCCCGCTGCCGCGTAGTCGAGGCAGAAGTACTCCGGCAGGTAGCTTTCGCGGTCCTCGACGGTGTTGGCGTGGCGCAGGCCGTCCTCGGGGGTGGCCGCGTCGTCGCCCTGGGTATCCCAGTCCACGGCATCCTCGTCCACGGGCTCACCGGTGGTCCGATCGACGAGCACGGTGCTTTCGTACAGCAGCACCGCCCACTGTGCCGGGTCGGTGACCGCCGCCTCGGTCGCGTCGACTTCGGCGCCCTCGGCATCGTGGGTCACCAGGTGCGCCAGGGGCACTGCGGCGCTGTCGGTGCGGTGCGGCCGTTCGGTCAGCACGGTGAAGCCGCGTTCGGCGTAATCGGCGGCGATCTTGGCCTCAGCCTCCGCGCTAGCGCGCGCTTCGCGCAGCGTGGCGATGGTGTGCTCGAAATAGCGGGTACCGGCGACGTTGACCAGCCGTGCCAGGGCTGCCGGATCGTCCTCGAACTCGGCCAGGGCGGCGGCTTCCTCGAGGCTGATCTGGGTGCTGTCCAGGTATTCCAGTGCGGCCTGCGACCCGGCGGCGGCGTGGGCGGCCTTGATGGTGTCTTTCGGCATGGACAGCTTCTTAGCCACCTTGGTGATCGACATGCCCGCGTCGATCATCTGCTGAATTCCCTTGGCGCGCTGCGCATCGGTGAGGCCATGCGCCTGGTCGTTGGTCACGATCTGATGGACGACCCGCTCGATCAGGTCCTCGCTGGCGTCGGCTGCGGTGGAGGGCAGCACATACACCGGCACGAAGGGCAGGCCGACCTGACGCGCGGCCAGCGTGCGCATCTGTCCGTTGCGAACCCGCACGATGTCGGGGTTCTCGGTGCTGCGCACGCCGGTGAGCGGCACCAGCACGCCGTGCTCTTTGATGCTGGCGACGAATTCCTTGTCGAGCACAGCAACGTCGCGCACGTTGTCGCCGATGTCGAGCAGGGTCGGGTCGACGTGTTCGAGGGTTCCCTGCGCGATGAGTTCGGCAGCGGTGATCTCGGTGTGGGCGATCTCAGTCATGGTGACCTTCCTGGGTAGCGGGCGACCTCGGGGCCGCCCGTTTTGATTGCCTTGTGGCAGAGACGATTAGGGCCTGAAGCGGCCAAGCGAGCAGCAAGGTCCCGGGCGGGTCAGTGCCTGGCGGGCGCGCAGCGACCGGCACGGGCACTGACCCGCGCCGAAGGCCAAGCGCAGCGCCGCCGGTGGCCTTGGGCGAGCAGGACGCCAGGCCTAAAATCGGCTGCCACACAAGGCAATTCAAGAAATTGACCCGTCAGGGTCCTTCAGCCGCCGCAGGCGTCCGTCTGGTGGTGGCGTTGCTGGCCGCCGGCCGGACAGCCCAGCGCGCTGCGCGGGGGCTCGGTCTGCACGGCAGTGCCGTCCGCCCGGACCGGGTTCGTTGGTGGAAACACGCCAGTCGGGTCAGCGGCGTACGTGCCAGCACCGCGAACGGGTCTCTGCTGGTAGGGGGTTGGCGGCAACTTCGCGCCCGTCCCGTCGAAGATTGCCAGCCGCCGCGGCCGCGCCGCGCGATTCGCCGTCGCTCAAATTCGTGCGCGGCGACCCGGAAAACGGCTTTACCGTTGATAGATGACAGTTCAGCAGCCCACCGGGGCCTGAACGATGTTCAGGAACTGGGTCAGCCTGGCCGGCCATAAAGTGCCGCTCACCGACCTGCGCGAGCACCCGGAGCGGTACACCCGGCTGCTGTCGGCCGCCCGCGAGGGCCGGGCCGCCAGCTGCTTGTGCCGGTCGACGCCGCTGCCGCTAGTGATGCGCATGACCAAGAGCGGCCGGCATTACCTGGCGTGTTGGCCGCATCAGGGGTCCTGGCACCACCGTAGGTGTGCCTTCTACCGCTTGGACCCTGAACTTAGCGGCCGGCGTGGCTACAGTGCCTCAGCGATCCTGGAGACCGCCGCGGCGACCACGATCCGGTTCGCGAGCCCGCGGATGCTGGGCGCCTCGAGGGCGCCCAGCGACGTCGACACTGCGCACGGCCCCGGCGCCGCGGCGCGGCGCACGGTCGGGCCGCTGGGTCTTTTGCACTACTTGTGGGAGGCCGCCGAGTTGACCGCGTGGCACCCCGGTGCCGGCCGCCGCCGTTGGCCGGCACCGGAATTGGCTGACGTGCTCGACACGTGCATGATCAGCGGCCAGCCCGCACCGCAGGTGATGTACGTGATGCCCCAGTACAGTGCGGATACCGCGACGACGAACCTGGAACGGTACGACCGTTTCATTGACGGTCTGCGCACCGATGGGCCCGATGTGCGGCGGGGATTTGTTCTCGCCGAGATCAAGGCGGTCCACGCCGCCAAGCACGGTCTGAGTTATCAACTCGCGCATCAGAACCCGCGTCGCCAAGTCTTCGCCTCAGTGAAACTGGACGAGTACCTGCGGACCACGTACCCGGCGGCGTTCAGTGCCGCGGCACTGGCTGTGCCAACCCGCCGGGTGGGGCTGTTCTATGTGGAACGGTCCCGGGGCGGCTACGCCACGGCGATCGATGCGGCGATCATGCTCACCAACCGGGAGTACATTCCGGCCGACTCGTTCTTTGAGGTCCAGATGGCCGACGCGCTGTCCGCCGCCGGCCGCGCCTTCATCAAGCCGCTGGCGTTCGACGGGGGCCACGACATCGTGCTGCCCGATTTCGTGCTGACCGACCAGGACCCGAGCGTGTTCGTGGAGATGTGGGGTCTGCCGGGCCGGGTGGATTACGAAACCCGAAAGGCTCGCAAACTTGCCCACTATCAGCAGAGTGCCGCTGAGCTGCTCGAGTGGACGATCACCGATCCGCTGCCGCCTGTTCCGGCAGCGTAGGGCCGCTGGTCGGGCTCGGGGTGAGCCGCCCGTGCTGCGTCGTGACGCAACTCTCGGTGCAATGAGATCTTTTGTGCAGGTGGGTGGTGTGGCAGCTATTACCCTGGATTCATGTCGTTGATGGATGCGTGCGCGCGCACTGAGGCCGCAATCAAGCGGGCACAGTCGCTGTTTGGCCCCAGCCCCGAAGCGGCCACCACTGGTGCCGCCCCACTCACCGCGGCCGCGACCTCCGCCGGCACCGCCGGCACCACCATGGGCACCCAATCCGGCCACAGCGCCCAAGCCCACACCGGCCTGATCAACCAGACCGTGCCCCACCTGACCCGCGCCGCCGGCAACGACACCACCTTGCAACAGCTGACCGCCCAAGCCGCCCAGGTCTCCCACACCGGTGCCACCCAACTCGACATGGTGCTCCAAAAAGTCAAGAGCACCACCGCCTTTGCTGCCACCGCCAAAACCCACGCCGCCCAACTGTCGGCCTACCGGGCCCTGCAAAACCACGTCAGCGACGCCTCCAACATCGTCAAAAACGCCAGCAGCGCCTCCGACCAACTGGCCACCGACGCCCGCAACCTCACCTACAGCACCGACAAAGACACCCCCGGACCCCACATCCAAATGGTCGACAACGAAACCGGGGGCAGCCAAGACCCGCCGCACGGCAAGGATCCTCGGTACTGGATCGATGTCACCAAGATCGTTCACGTACCTGACGGTCAGCTCGCACCCAGTGGGTCTACTCAGATCGGCCCGAACATGTATTACCCGACCAACAACATCCCGGGGGCCGTCACGCCGCCCCCGCCGCCGGCGAAGTACCCGTTGGGCTTCGGCGACATTCAACGGACGGCACCGGGCGAGTTGCCTGATTACAACCACACCCCGGTCGCCCCGGGGTGGGCGTACCCGCGGCCGAACCCGTACAACGTCGAACCACCGTGGTCAGCTCCGCAGCGGCCGATCGACATTCGGGACATCATCGAGGTGGCGCCGGGTGCCAAAGCGCCGTGGGGGTACTCCGAGTACGCGCCGGGATGGTTCGCACCGGACCCGGCCAAGTTCGGGCCGCGCTAGGGGTGCCGAGACCATGGCCGCTGTCCGCGCCTCCACGGTGGCGCTTCGCAAGCGCTTGATTGCTGCTCTGGAACACGCCGGCGGCCAGGTGTCGACTCCCCAACTGTGCCGTCTGGCGGGCTTCAACAATTTCGAGCACCACGCCTACGTGCTTCCGCAACTGCGTGCTTTGGCACGCATCGGGGTGCTCACTCGTATTCAGGGGGAACCTGCGGGCGCCCTGTCGTGGCGTGTCAACGCCGCTGATCAGGACGACGCGGCGCTCGATGCACGGGTGGCGGGATCGAGCGCTAAACCAACGGAATGACCGCCTCCGCTGGGAATTTCGCTGTCCGGTGCTCCGTCCCCTTCTTTGCGCGTCGACTCTGTCAGGTCTCTGGGTCGTTGAACGTGAGTACCCATGCCGGTGGCGTGACCAAGGACAGATCGGTGTTGCTCTCGTATATGACGAGGCTGACTGGCTGAATCTCGCGGTTCCCGACCACGCCGGTGACGAGGAGGCCCGCTTGGCGCCCACTGAAGGAGTCGTGCCAGACCACCACTGTCCCGTCTGGCAGGGTGGCCAGCTCGTCCAGGCTGTCCACGCGACGCAGACCTGTGGGCCCGGACGGGCGCAGGCGTCCGATCACCTGAGGTTCTTCGTCCACGGACTGCGCCGTTGGGGCGTGTGCGTTTGCCCTGTCAGGAATGGATATTTGGGTGTGCGAGGGTTGACTGCCGTTGGGGAACACCAGGTCGCCCGGCGCGCTGGGCGGTGTCGGTGCGGTGTCGTCGTTGTGGTTGGTCATGTCGGTAGCTCTACCTCTGATTGTCGTTTGCGCGAGGTGTTCGAGTGCGGGCAGTCCTCCCGCCACTGCACATTGTTCGCAGCCAGTTACACGGTGAGCGTGGTCAACCGATCAGCTGCAAGCCGCGCGCGGCCGCCGCGCACCTTGGTGTGAATGCGCATCTGTTCGGCGGCCTCTGGAGTGCCGAGCTTGGCGAACGCCCAGTCCCACTCGTCCATCGACCAGAGGTGGTCGTCGTTGGGCCGATCGGACTGAAGTAGTCGATGTGCTGCCTTGAGCGCCCGCCGCCGCGTTGCGGCCTTCGACGCCGACATGCACAGCTTCCACAACCCGAAGCCCATGAGCGCCACAACGGCCAGCGCGGCACCGACGAGGACCGCTTCTGCGGTTGCATTCATCGCCTGCTCCTTCCGGGATTCAAATCGGCGGGCCGGTGCGGTTGGGGCGCCGCACATCCCGGCGTCTCTAATCTGGACGGTTCTGGCGTTCTTTCAGCCGTGCCTGCCGATAGATGGTGAGGCCGAGTCCTATCCCGACAACCGGCCCGGCCACTGCCAGCAGTGGTCCCGCCAAACTGAGATATTCCTGCACAACCATTCCTTTCGGGTGGACTCAGTACATGACCGCGTAGGCGACGCAGGACGCCCTGGGTGAACTCTGGCCAGAATCAGTTTGTTCCGTCTGGCGTGGGGTCTGCGGCGGAACCGACATCGTCCGGCGCCGCACCTAGACGTCGGGGCCGTCATCGGCTTCGTCGGCTTCGGGCTCGAAGTTGATGTAGCGGCTGTGATCGCAGCGCCCGTGTTCGGCGTCGGCAGTTCGCCAGGCGGTGGCGCGTGGAACACCCTGGGCTTTGAGGGTCCAGACCGTGGCGTTCCATCGAGCGTGCCTCAGCAGTTCGGTGACCGGACCGGTGGTATCGGGCGAGATCGCGTCCCAGGCCGCTTGCGCGGGCTCTAGCGCTGCTGCGGCGCGGGACCAGCCCTCGGCTATCACGTCATCAGGCGGCAGGCTTGCAGCAGTCATAGTGCCAAATCCTTTGCTGTCGAAGAGGTTTGGTTCGTCGCGGCGGCCCGACGGGCGGCGCGCGCCGTCGGGGCAACTGGTCCGCGTTCTAGGATCACCGCCGGCAACAGGCCGGCGGGGGTGAAGCGGAAGGTGCCCGATAGGTTGCACCAGGCGCCGAGGTCACCGAGGTCGATGCGCCGAAACACGGCGTTCTCGCCCCCTGGATGCACCACGATGACGGAGCGGTCGGGGAGTTCGTCCAGGCCGGCCGCTGACGTCACCAGCTCGGCCGTGGGCGACCCCAGCTCGTCGATCACGGCCCGCTCGGTGTGGTGGCGCCACTCGTCTTCGGACTGCACGCGGAGGCCGCAGCCGCATTGGCCTTGCTGTGGGGCCCCGCCGTCGTCGACCGACCAGGCACAACTGTGGGCTGCGACCACGGTCTCGGTGCGAGTGGCGCCGTCAACGGGGGCCTGATCGCTGGTCATTGGCTCATTCTCCTAGAGACGTCCGACAGCCTGGTGACGATTGCGGAGTGTCGACCGTTGGCCTCGCCGCTGCAAATGCCGTCGAATCGAGCCTAGCCCGCCGCCGCCGGCCGATATGCACTGATTTAGCGCCCTCGTTGTGGCAACCGGTGAACCCGCGACGCGCCGGCCCGCTGCTACGGGGCGAACAGCCCCATCGGGTTCGTGCTCTGCGCCCACCAGGTCTCGAATTGCGGTCTTTCCTTGTCCAGCACCACGTTTGGCGCGACGACATAGAATTCCTCGGCCCAGCTCTGGCAGTCGTCGCGTTCGCGGACAACCATGCGTGTGATGCCGTCGGGTCCGACGACGGGCCGCCCAGGCAGCGAGTCCAACGCGTCGAGCATCGGCCGGCGAGCGCCGCTGCGCAGGCCCCGAACCGATCGGGCGATCATCGGCGTTGTTCCGGAACGGGGGCGGGCCAACCGACGCACGTGGTAAATCGCATGTTCACTGGCTGCCACGCGCGCGTGAAAGCGCGCCAGGACCTCGTGCAAGCCAGCGTAGGTCACCAGGTCGATCAGTCGGCGATCGCCGACGAGGCTTTGGCGTTCGTTGAGGCACAGCGCGACATGCTCCACGAACACGGCCTTGGCGCCGGAGTCCGGTTCGTCGCGGTATCGCGCCAGGGTGTAATCCCGGCCGGCGGCGGTGGCCACTGCAAACGGGCAGTACGTGCAGCAGCTCTTAGAGAAAATTCTGCCTGTCCGTTCCAGAAGCCAATCGGAAGCGTCCTGGCGCGACCAGCCCCAGTCCAGGAGCGGATAGACGCCTGTGCGCTGTTGGGTGTTGTAAGCCTGGTCTCGGCGGATGCGAGTCATCTCGCCAGTGTGGAAACCCATGTAGTGGCTGAATGGCAGGCCGCCGGTCAGGCCAGGGATGATGGCATCGAGTACTGCACCCTTGGCGCGCTGGCTGCATTTGCGGTGGCCGCCGAGTTGGGGGAGTGTGCCGGCCGCCAGCATTTCGCTCGACAGGGCGAAGTCACCTGAGATGTAGAGCTCGGTGGGGGCGGTGGTATCGCTGAAGACGGTGATGCCGGCGCCGGCCTTGGTGGTGTTGAGTCGGTTACGGCCCGCCTGTACAAAGCGCACACCGCCTCGGCGCATCGCCGGAAGCACGCACTCGACCATATCTCTTGCGGTACTGAGGAATTCGTCACCGGTCATCGCAGAGATCACAACAAGATCGTCGAGGTCGAAGTCACGGCTATCGGGTTCCTCGATCCATCGCAGCAGGATTGACACCGACTCAACGCCCATGCCCAGCGACAGACAGTGACGTGGGTAGCGCCCGGGTGTGTCGATATCCAGGGTTGCGGTGTGTTGCTGGTCCATGACCAACCTCCGTGGGACTCTGTGGGACGGCTGCTCTTCAGCCGGTCTGGCGAGGGAGAATCACGCCGAGCAGGGCCGCACAGTGCAAGGTTCCGGGCAGCGGCCGGTCCGTGAGCGCAGCGAGCTGGGACCGGGCCTGCGCCAGAGGCCGAGCGTCAGCGAGCCGGTGGCCTTCGCACGACGCGGACCGCCGGCGATGATCGGACGGCCAGACGGCGATTTTGGTGCGTGGGGCGCCTGCGCCAGCCGATAGCATGGACGCATGGACGCATCCACCACAGGGGTCGCACGCGAGGCGGCAGTGGTCGCCGAAGCCGCAGTGGCGCTGGCCGGCGGTGAAGTCGATCCTTTCACCCGCGATCTGATCGCTCAGATGGGTCGGGGCGAGATCACGGGGGATGAGGCCGCCGCAGCGGTGATCGCCCGATTCGTCGGGCCGGCCCGACCGTAGTCCGGTGGCCCGCTATCAAAGCTGGGAAGACTATTTTTGGCCCGATAGTGATGTGCTCGCCAACAAGTTGAACATCCGCGATCAGCGGATGCTCAGCTTTGTTGAGTCCCAGTTGTCCGCGATCCGCATCGCCGAGCAGGTCATTGAGAATCCGCCTGGCGCTTTTGATTTCGCACGCTACTGCGATGTGCACCGCAGGATCTTTCAGGACGTCTACGATTGGGCCGGCGAGCCACGGGTCGTGCCGGAGGGTGCGATGACCAAGCGCGGGCCGGACGTGGTCCACCACCTGATCAACGATTCGTCGGCTCCGACGGTGGTGTACAAATACCGGCCCGGACCACAAGTCCGCGACAACGCCGAGTATCTCTTCGACCGGTTGCAGGCCGAAGATGCATTGAAAGGTTTGCCGCACACCGAATTTGTCCGCCGCCTCGGACTGTATTGGGGGGCATTAGACCAAATCCACGTGCACCGCGAAGGTAATACCAGAACGCAGACAACGTTTTTCAGCCTGCTGAGCCGCGATGCAGGATATGACTTGGGTGCCGAGCAGCTGCACATCCGACGTAACGAATTTGTCGCCGCCCGCTTCCATGGCCACGCGACCGGTGATCGGTACCAGCGCCTGACCGGGCTGCTGGCCTCGACGGTCGAGCCGCGGGATTCGTTGGAGTTGACCGATCGGGAGCGGCGCTGGGTCCGCGGCTTGGAGCGTGATGCCGAACAAACCGCAGATATTCTGCGCCGCCGAGCACAGCGCGACCAGTCAGGCCCGAGCCTGGAGCTTTAGCGTCGTGCCGGACGGGTGAGCTTGATCAGTTCGGTCGGCGTGCCCGATCAGGCCGTGTGCAGGCTTCCATCCGCAGCATCAATGTGCCGCAACGATTTCTGCAACGCCTCGCCGGGCGACGTCTTGTGACAGGGCCGCTGGGTTTGCGTGGTCAGTGGGTCCACTGCGGGGCCGGTGCAGCACCCTGGTAGACCGGCGGCGCGCTCCACGCCGGCACTGCGGGCGCGGGCGGTGTGACCGGTGCTGGCGCGGCAGTCGGGGGAGTGTACGGCTGGCTGGTGGAGCTGACCATGCCGGATTGCCACGGCGCGGCCGCCGGCGTGGTCGTGCCGGACTGCCACGGCGCGGCCGCCGGCGTGGTCGTGCCGGACTGCCACGGCGCGACGGTGACCGGGCGATAAGCGGTCGAGGCGTGGGTCGATCCCCGCCGGGTGCCACGGTAGATGATTCCGGCGAGCGCGATGATGAACGGGAGACCGATGATCAGCAGGGCGATGATCGCGGTCAGCCAGCCGCCGTGGGCACCGTGCTGGAGCGTGTGCACCCTGTGGTGAAGCCGCATGGGTGCGTCGCCCCCGAGGTTGCTGGCGACGTGCTGCGCGATCCCGGGGTTATTGGCGAGGTGCTGCGCGATGGTGCGCGTCATGGTGAACCTTTCTCTTAACCGCTACGTTTTAACCGTAGCACAGCTACGGTTAAAACGCTAGTCGCATGGGGAGCGCAACGGTTAAAGTGCACCAAGTGCCGCCACGGCGGCGTTCACGGTGGTTCTACTACTGCTGCTAGTCGGCTACTGCTGCTGGTCGGCGCTGAAGGCGAGTTGGTACACCAGCCGGGGGTTGATGGTCACCGGTTGGTCGCTGAATGCGGCCAAGTTTCGCGCGGTGGCGACGGTTGCCACGTCGAAGTCAAAGGGCTCGATTGGCAGATCGTCGTTGATGTGCAGTTGACGGCGGATGACGTGGGTATCAGCTCGCGGAAGGGGGACTTCCTGGACGAGTTTGTCGGTCATGGGGTCGAATCCTTGGAGGTACCACATTGCTCTACCAGTCTCGTCGGGGTCTTTGACCAGCGAGCACAGTCACGGCCCGTGCCGGCCCCAGGTGGCTAGCGGCCGGCGCGGGCGCGGCCGAGCTAGCCGTCCTGGCCGGTCACCAGCCGATGTCAATCCTCGAGCCAGCTTGGTCCGGTGCTGCTAGGACGGCCGAGGCTATCAGTGCTGACCTATCCGCTCGCAGCCGGAACGCCGGGCAGCGGGCCTGTGGTGCGCAGAAGATAGTCCTTGCGCAGGGCGTTGAAGAGCACGCGTGAGATTTTTCGCCTAAGTGCACGGAGCGCGGCTCGCTTGGAATCCCCGGACTCCAGGCGCCGGTCAAAGTACGGTCGACCTACACCCGACGAACGTATTTGGGCCACGGCAACTTTGTGGATGGCGCTGCGCATGCCGCGGTGCCCACCACCGTTGCCGCCACGAAAACGCGGCTGGGCCGACGAATAGTACGGGACCGGTGCGATACCGACATGGGACGCGAACTGCGCTTCGGTACTGAAGCGGGTCACATTGGCGGCATCGGCGACCAGGCGGGCCGCGCTCAGGTACCCACATCCCGGTACTGCCAATGTGTTCGGCGCGATCGCGGTGACACGGGCCCTGATCTCTTTCTCCAGCTCGCGGATGTCTTTGGTGAGTCGGCCCAGATCCTCAACTTCGGCCAGGGTCATTCTGATCAACACAGTTGGTTGCTGGGTGAGCAGGAACTCGCGCAGGTGAAGACGGTGTTTTTCGCAAGTCATGTAGGGGCCGGCCTTGAAGTCCGGGTCGACCTCGTGAATTCTCCAGCGAATGCGACTGATCTGAGCTGCTCGATCCCGGACCAGCGTCCGGCGACGGTCAACGAGAAGCTTGAGTTCATAGCTGGCTTGGTCGTGAAAGGCCCTGGGAAGGTTGGGATATCGGATTGCTGCGATGGCCGCGCTGGTTGCGTCGAGGGTGTCGCTTTTGCCGGGTTCGCGACCCGAAGCCCGCGTTCTCGCCATCAGCTTGGTGGGAACCCGGACGACGACCTGGCCGTGGTCGAGGAGATGATTTTCAAGCCGCCGTGACAGAACACGGACGTCTTCGATCGCCCACAGGGTGGACTGGCGGCGGAATTTGGTTCGCGCCCAGAGCAACGCCTTGGCGTGGCCGACGTCGGTGGCATCGACGGTGGTCTGGGCCACCCTGCGTCCTTGTCGATTGAGGGCAACGCACACATGCATTTTCTTGTGCGCGTCGACTCCGATGACGATGGCCGCCTCGGAAGTATTCATGGATGCGGACCTCCAGATGCGTTGCGCGCCAACCGAGTTGCCGCGTGTTGCCCTGCTGCCGGCACAACATCTCTGGGGCCAGTACCGCCAGTGCTGATGGGGCACGGCATTAGACGCTTAGCCAGGCAGCAGGGGTCAACGCGAGATGCCGGCGGCGCGTGAGCCGACATCAAGCCCGGCGACGTATCCCGCATCGGCGAGGTACCGCGTAACCCCAGCATGGGCACAATTCCCATAGGCCAACTCACTCTGTTCGGCAAGCCGAGCAGGCGGGCGGCAGTAATAACTAACAAGCCACACGCTGTGCACCGGACGAGTACGAGCCTATCGGCTGATGGGCCGGCCGGGGGCAGCGTCGACGAAACAGACCGCCGGCGCTGCAGCCGAATCCATCCGCATTCTTCTCGTCAGCCGGCCGTTGGCAGGGGAACCGACCCCCTCGGGCGAGCGTGCCTCAGGCGCCGGGGGCGTTTGACCGCGTTGGGCGGATCCTGACGCAAACGTGGCCGCGATGATCGCGGCCACGTCGACGGTATGGAATTGTCCCAACTGCGGTGAGCCGCAACGGGTATGGGTCAGAACGGGTTGGTTGTCAGGCGCTTGATTTCCTTGTTGACCAAATACCCGGCCAGACCCAACACAGCGGCGACAATGACCGAGATGGCGATGTTGACCCCGAGGCGCAGCCCGAGGCTGGTGGGCGCGTAGTCGCTGAAGTCGATCAGGGCGGTGATCGGGTCGATGGTGCCGACCAGCGCGATGGCCGCGCCGCCGTATCCGATGCCGTTCGCGACCCACTTGTGGGCCTTGAGGGTTCCGATCGCGAAGAACGTGTAAGCCAATCCCGCCCAGAACGCCAGTGACAGGACGCTGCCGATCAGCCCGCCTCCGTAGGACAGCAGCAGCACGAGCACGGCGACGACGATGTAGCTGATCAGCATGAACTGGTCGGGGCTCTGCCGGAAGGCCTGGAACCAGGGTGCTTTGATCAACTCGCCCTGCATGCCGCGCTGCATCAGGCGGGTGAGAAAGGTATTGCCTTTGCCGATCAGGTTGCTGGCCAGTTCACCGGGGCTCTGCGGTGTGGTGGGGCCGGCGGCACCGGGGAATCCGGATGCTGCGAAACCGGGATTGGGTTGCCCGAAGCCAGCATTGGGTTGCCCGAAGGCCGTATTGGGCTGGGCTGCGCCCGGGTACGGGCCGCCCGGGTAGGGTGCGCCGGGCTGTTGCGGGCCGCCGAAGCCGGCTCCGGGGTGCTGCGGTCCGGGAGCGCCCGGCCACTGCTGCTGCGGTCCGGCACCCGGGGGCGACTGGGGTGCTGCATATTGCGGGGCGCCGTACTGCTGCGGGGCGGGATTGATCGGCGGGGCTGGGGGCGCAGGCGGCGCGGCGGATGCAGTCGGCGGAGGGGTCCACTGCGGCGGTGGCGGCGTCCAGCTCGTTGGCTGCGGCGCCGGAGGGACGGGTGCAGGCTGCCACTGGGGCGCGGGAGTCGGTGCCGAAGTGGGGTTGACCTGCGGCGCAGCATCCGACTGGGGGCTTGAACTGAATGGCGTCACCATCGACGTCTTGTCGGGGTCGACCTGTGGCGCCGGGCTCACCAGGGCTGTTTCGTCGGGGTCCGTGGCCTTGTTGGGGTCGGTCGTCATGAGCCAAACATAACGGGTATAGCGGGGGTAGCCCGACACTTATTTGACTTTCCGGCGCCCGCTGCGATGTTTGATGCGTAGCGCCAGTAACCGAAGCACTGCGCACAGCGTGAATCTGTCGGGATGCAAGCTGTAGCGCTGCTACAGTTTGAGTATGTCGTCCCCAGCTACGGGCATCGCCGCGCAGAAGTCGATCGAGGATGCGCCGCCGTTGGCGGTGCTGATCGGATCTGTGGTGACGCATTCGGTGAATCCGGATCAGGCGCCGGTGGTGATCGGGCGGGAATTTCAGGACAACCCGGGCGAGGGCATCCGGCCGGCCGACTTCCGTGTCGAGGACACCCGTATTTCGCGGCACCATCTGGAGTTGTCGGTTCGCGATGGTCGCTGGATCGGGAAAGACCTGAAGAGCACCAACGGGACGTTCATCAAGGGCGAGCGTGTCTCCGAATTCGAGATTCCTGATCAAGACGAGGAAGTGATCGCTCACCTGGGTCATCCGACAGCGGGCATCCCGGTCACGTTCAGCACGCGTGATGCCGGCGTTGTCTTCGCTGGGGCGGCCGTGGCGGCACGGCGCAAGGAGCTCGGGCTGTCTCAGCGTTTCCTCGCCGAGAGGAAGGTGATGAACGCCGGCGCTTTGATCAGCTTCGAGAAAGGTCGCTCGTGGCCGCGGCCTACCACCCAGGCAGCACTGGAAGAGGCGTTGCAGTGGCCGCGCGGAGAGATCGCGCGGCTGCGCCGCGAATATGCCTCCGGCGGCTTGACCACCACGGTGACCTCACCCGACGCCGAGGCCACCGTGGCGCTACCCCCGTCCCATTCTCGGGAAGAGACGGGTACGACTGCGGTTGATCCGGGATTCCTGGCCACCTGGGCGGCCCAGAATCTGACTCAGGCGCGCGCTCATCGCGCCGACCTGCCAAGTCCCAGGAGTCCTAAATATCAGTCCGAGGTAGCGCGGTTGATTGGCGAGTTGTCGTCGCTGGAGTTGTTGGTGCATAACGCCTCCGGCGCACCGGAGCTGCGTCGGGTGTTCCTGCAGGTGCGCGCGGAGTTGCGTGAGGTGATGTTGGAGGCTGCGGCGACTCCCTCAGCGACACCGGGACAGAAGCTGTTTGCAGCCCGCGACCGTGATCGGCTCAGTGTGGAGGATGCCGCGCTGCTGGCCGGTGTTCCTGCAGCTAGTGTCAGGGCGTTCGAGGCCGGGGGCCCGTTGCCTGATGACGACAAGGCCCTACTCAAGAGTTTTCTGGGGACGCTGCATAAATTTCGTGGAGCCGTCACCTGGACGGTACCAAGGGGGGAAGGGATTTACCGAGATGCGTAATCGGGGGATGGGTTCCATCGTGGGAGCGATGGCCACCGTCACGGCTGCGGCCCTGGTTGGCGGATGTGGCACAACGATGGACGGCGCTGCCTCAAAGGCGCCGTCGACGCCGGCCGCAGGGGTAGACGCCGCGCAGCTCGACCACGGCAATTATGCGGTCGAGCCACGCAAGCCGCTGGGTGAGGCCGGCAAGCCCGAGCTGGGAGCGTTGCTGGAGGCGCAGCGGCTGGCCAACTATGTCACTGGCCCGTGGGAGGTTGACCCGGCACTGATCGCGCCGCTGGCCTTCGGCATCGGACCGGGCTCACTGGCCCTGCCCGGTGGGGCGAAAGCGCTGGCCATATTCTTCTCCCCGGACCAGAACCAGGCCATGGCGCTCGATGGTTATGTGAACGGGTTCGCCACCGCCCGGGCCGTTAAGAACCAGAAGCAGTTGATGAACGTCGTGCTGCGGTTCACCGATCCGGCGGCGGCCTCCGCGGCGGCCAACAGCATCGCCAAGGCCCAGATCGAGCATCCGATCCCGCTGCCCCCACCGATCCCAACTACATCCATCGCGATTCCGGGTCATCCGGAGGCGGTGGCCACCACGCACATGTTCGACGACCGGAACATCGGTCAGACCTGGACGGTGGTGGATTCGTTCACCCCGCACGGCCCGTTCGTGCTGATGCAGCGTGCCCAGTTGATCGGTCCGGTCGACGGGGCCACGGCGATGGTCGCCAAGACCCTGGATTTGCAGGGGCCGGCGGTCGACAAGGCTCCGCTGGTCGATCCGGCGCAGTTCGCGGCGGTGCAGCGTGATCCGAGCGGTCTGCTGGCCCGGGCCATTCCGGTGCCGAAGGGCCGCAGCACGCCGAACAGCAACATGACCCTGGATGTGCACGGGCTGCTGAATTTCGACGGCGATCCGGTGGCGGCGGCCAAGACGTACGCCGACGCCGGGGTGGACGTTGGGGTCAGTGCTGGGGATTTCGTCTACCGGGCCAAGGACGCCGCCGCGGCAACAGGATTGGTGAACGCTTTGGTCGCCAAGATGCAGGCCGATGGGCCGGTCAGCGACACGGTGCCGAACCTGCCGGGCAGTCACTGCCAGAAGGCCACCGACGGCAAGAGCGTCACGTGTGTGGCGTCGGCGGACCGCTACGCGTACCAAATCGATGCCAACACACTCAAGGACGCCCAGCAGCAGGCGGCGGCACAGTATCTGCTGCTGACGGCGAAATGACCGCCAGCGGGCGGTGGGCGCGGCTGGTGTTGGCCGGCGCCACCGCACTCACTGTCGCCGGCTGCACCACGGTGATGGACGGGTCCGCGGTGCGTGATCCGGGGTTCAAACCCGGTGAGGTCAACCGGGTGCTCATGAATGTGGGCAACTACCCGGTTGATGTCCGCAAACCGCCGGCGCCGAGCGTGGGGTTGTCCAAGCTGCTCGAGGCGCAGCGGATGGCGGGATTCGTCGTCTACCCATGGGAGGCCTATCCCTCCGCGACGGCCGTAGATGAACTCGGCACCCGGCCGATCATGACTCCGGCGGCCCTGGGGATACAGATGCCCGGCGATGTCGCCCCGGACATCGCGCAGGACAACGGATTCCTCGGCGGCTTCACGACCTCACGCGGAAGCCCAAAGGATGCCCCCGGCAAGCACATGGCGGTCAACATCATGGTGCTGCGGTTCCCGGGCCCCGATCAGGCCAACGCCGCGCTGGCGGCCTTCATTGCCAAGCAGCCCCCGCCCAAGGGCAGCACCGACGCGCGCCCAATGCCCATTCCCGGGCATCCGGAGGCCACGGCCACCGCGGTCGTCCTCGATGGCGGCAGGCCGTCGGTCACCTCGTTGAGCGCGCACGGCCCATACGTGTTCAACGTCTTCACCCAGACCGACGACACCGCGGAGGCGGCGGCCGGCGCGATCGGCAAGGCCCTGGACTTGCAGGGCCCGCGCATCGACCAATTCCCGGCCACCGATCCAGCCCAGTTCCCAACGATGAACCCCGACCCGACCGGTCTGCTGGCGCGGGCGCTGCCCAAAAAGGACGCCACCGTCACCGACGGGGTCTACACCACCGCCGCGATGCTGCACTACGCGGCGGGCAACAGTCTGACCGGCCCGCAGGCGGCGACCGAGAGATTCGCCCAGTTCGGCATCGACACCATCGTCCAGGGCAAAAGCGTGTTTTATCAGGCGAAAGACGCAACCGCCGCCAGCGGCTTTGCCGACCTGGTGGCCAAAGACTTCGCCGACGATGCCACCCAGAAACCGACAGTGCCGGGGTTCCCGGGCGCAAAATGTTTCACCGCGAACAACCCGGGCGAGTTCGGCGACCGCGTACAGTGCGTGGCCACCGCCGACCGGTATGTGATCACCGTGTTCTCCAAACAATCTGCCGATGCGGTTCAACAGATTTCCGCCCAGTACCTGATGCTGGTCGCGAAATAGGTGAAATAGGTAAGGGCGGCAATGACTTCCAGTGGATTTCAGGTCGGTGAGGTAGTCAGCGGCTACCGCATCGAAGGTGTGCTCGGGCAGGGCGGCATGGGCACGGTGTACCGGGTGGCCAACCCGTCCTTGCCGCGCAGCGACGCCCTCAAGATTCTGAGCGCCGAGCTGTCGCGCGACGACACATTCCGGGCGCGCTTCGAACGAGAAGCCGCCGTCGCCGCCACCCTGGACCACCCCAACATCGTCGCGGTGTACGCCCGCGGGCAAACCGAGAGCGGCCAACTGTGGATCGCGATGCAGTACGTTGCAGGCACCGATGCCAGCGACCACCTCGCCCGCGAAAACATGACCCCGGTCCGGGCCGTGCGCATCATCACCGAGGTCGCCAAAGCCTTGGATTACGCGCATCGGCGAGGCATCGTGCACCGCGACATCAAGCCAGCCAACTTCCTCCTTGCCCCCGATGCCCATGGCGACGAGGAACGAGTGTTCCTGGCCGACTTCGGCATCGCGCGCGCGCTCGACGACGCCGCGCACCTGACCACCGACGGCACGGTGATGGCCTCGGTCGCCTACGCCTCCCCAGAGGCCCTGGCCGGCAATGCCGTCGACTACCGCGCAGACATCTACTCGCTGGGCTGCTCGCTGTACACACTGCTGACCCGCAAGTCCCCATATGGCGGGTTGCCCGGCGGGGTGCCGGCCATCGTCACGGCGCATATGCAAGCACCGGCTCCGCGCGCAACAGCGATCGTGCCAGGATTGCCCCATGCGATTGATGCGGTGATCGCCAAGGCGATGGCCAAGGACCCCGCGCAGCGCTACCAGTCAGCCAGGGAGTTGGCCGAAGCTGCCGCCGAGGCGATCAACGATCGCACCACAGCCATCCCCCGCTCGACAGCAACCCAAGAGTGGTCCGCGCCGCCACGGCCGCCAGCGGGAACGGGCATGCGCGCCGCAGCCACGGCCACTGGGTATACCAGCGGGCCGCAACCCCTTTCATATCCGACCGACGGCTACAACATCTCGCAGGGACCGACACAGCCGCGGGGACTGATGGGTCCCGCCGGACCGGGCGTGCCGCCATTTCCCGGACCCGCGGGCCAGGGCGGGCCCGGTGAGTCGCCCGAGCGTGGGTCCACGGATCCACGCAAACGGCGCCTGCTCGTCATCGGAGCGGTGCTCGGGGTGATCGTTCTGGTCGCTGGCCTGGCAACGCTATTCATGACCGCCGACTTCGACAACAAGGCGCCCTATACCGCGCAGACGTTCACGCACGTGCACGGCACCACCGACATCAAGGCCGCACCAACGGCCGTGGCGGCGATCGGACCGGGTGATGCTGATGCGGTGCTGTCGTTGGGTGTGCAGCCCGTAGCGATCGGCGGAGTCGGGGCCGAGCCCCCGTCGTGGCTACAGGAGAAGATCACGGGCAAGCCGGCGATCATGAATTTCGTTGACACCAACACCATTAAGGGCGCGCACCCCGATGTCATCATCGCCACCGGCGACATCGACGACGCGACCTATCAACGGTTGACGGACATCGCGCCGACCATTACCCGCCCCGCAGATACCAAGACGGTGTGGAACTGGCAGACCCAGTTGCAGTGGATCGGCAAGATCCTCGGCCGCGATAACGCGGCCACCTCGTTGATCAGTCAGGCCGGGACCCAGCAGACCGACCTGAAAAACCAGAACAGCAAGCTGTCCGGCAAAACCGTCTCGGTGCTGAACTATTCCGACGACACGATCACGCAAGTGTTGACGCCGTCCTTCGCCGCGGATTTCCTGACCGGGCTGGGGTTGAACTACGACAACAAACTGCTGCGCCAATCCACCGATAAGGGCTCGACGCGGGTGATGGCCGACCAGGGCAAGCTCTACCTGATTCAGACCAACCTGGTGGTCGTGGTGCGTACCGACAAGGCTGCTGGCGGTGGAGGCCAGGCCGGCCTGCCCGGAGCACTGACCTTCAACCCCGGTCTGATTGTGGTGGACGATCCGGCGGTGGTGGCCGCGTTGGCTGATCCGGGCGGCTACCTGGCCCTACGGTACTTGGACAGCCGCTTAGTGCCCTTACTGGCGAACCAATAGCGGCTTCTTCCTGCCCGGACTGGTGCTGTCCGTTCTCAAAATAGATGTCACATTCTCAAAATCGGTGGTGTCACACCGATGTCACAACTAGCTCCAGTTCTCACGCAATGTCACCGCAGCTTGTCCGAGGTGATGGACCGCTACGACGAACCCGCGCCGGTCGCATTCCTGTCGATGTACGGGGCTGACCGTCTGACGCTTGTTACGTGAGCGACCTAGTTCGTGTCGCCTAGGTCATCGAGCACCACACCTAAGGCAAAACAATTTTGGCGTCGGGACCCCGCTGCGAGCGCTGGGAGAATTGTTCCCATGTGGATCCGTTTACTGCTCGCACCATGGTGGGTGTCCTGGATCGCGTCAGCACTCCTGACGGCAGCCTTCGTCGGCCCAATCTGGCTGCTGCTGCAGAGGCCCAACACTGACATCGGGTGGCCAATATTCGCCGCCACCACCGGCTTCGGCGCCTTCATGGCGACCCTGGCCACGATCGCCCAACGGCCGACGCGCCGCACCATGGCCAATGCGGTAAACGGCCTGGACCGCGCCGGACGGGCCCAAGCAATCACCGCGACACGACACGGCGAGATGATCCCCACCGACCCGCACATACTGGCAGCGGCGATTGAACTGTGCACCGCCAGCCTCGGCGACAGAGCCCGGCACAGCCCATCCGGTTGGTGGCCCAAAATCATTCCCTGGATCGGGCCAGCCATCTTCACCTCGATCGTGATACTCAACCTCGCCGCCGGCGATTACCGCAAAGCCATCGGATACGGCGGCGTCTCCGCTTTCATCGCCGCCACAAGCTGGTGGAGCACGCACGCCGGCAATCGCACGCAGGAACACCTGGATCGGATGAAGGCTGCAGCGGCCGAACACAACAGCACCACCGCCGCGACAGACAGTTAGCCCCGGGGCGGATCCGAAAAGTGACACGAATTTGAGAAAACCGTGTCGCTTGCCAGGGTGATGGGACCACCTGATTGCCAGGGGGATGGGACCACCGTGGCGCGTTACTGAGGATGCTC
>NZ_JBJIAK010000073.1:0-20571 GCF_045310915.1 Mycobacterium sp. SMC-17
GGGGGGGGGGGAGCCTTCTTTAGGTCCTTTGGGCTGCGATGATGCG
Source organism: Mycobacterium sp. SMC-17 (assembly GCF_045310915.1). NCBI lineage: Bacteria > Bacillati > Actinomycetota > Actinomycetes > Mycobacteriales > Mycobacteriaceae > Mycobacterium > Mycobacterium sp. SMC-17. The sequence goes on from NZ_JBJIAK010000073.1 coordinate 47, forward strand.
GATGATGTGCTCGCTGAGGTCGGCGTCGGCCAGAAGCTGGTCGACGAGGGCCGCGATCACTTCTTGGCCGGTGACGCGGGCAAGGCCTAGCCGGTCGGCGGCGCCGCGTTGCCAGGAGTCGAGGGCGCGGTGTGCGGTCGGGGATAGATCGACGGTGCGCCGCACGTTCTTCTGCCGGACAACCATCGGAGCCGTCGCCGCCGCAGCTGGGGCCTCCGGCGGCGTCGGATCGTGTGTCGCGGCTGTGCGCTTCAGGCGTTCAGCGTTGGCCTTGATCCTGTCGGCTGCCGTGCTCATCGTGGGGGAATCCTCCCTGCTCTACGGATATATCAGTATTTCAGTACATCCGTATTTACAGATCTACTTATTTAAGGAGTTGCTGTGACAGTGAGTAGTTCGGCAGCGATGTCGCCATAGGCGGTGGCGGCCGCGTTGTTGATGGGAAGCCCGAACGCCTGGGCGTAGCGCTCTAGACGTCCGACGGTGGGATTGAGCACGCGGACACCGTCGGCGGTGAGCATCTCGCGGTAGACCTCGGTGCTGGCCGCGTTCGGCACGGTCCGGGTCAGCACGACCGCGAGTTGCGGCGGGTCGCCGGGCGCGAGGGCGCTAGCCTCGTCGACCAGTTCGCGGATAGCGGGCAGACGGGAGTACTCCATGCCCGTCGGCGCCATCGGGACCAGGATGTGGGTGGCCATGCGGATCGCCGAAGCGACAACGCCAAGCCGCTCCTTCATGGGCGGTGTGTCGATCACGACGGTGTCGTAGCGGTCTCCGGCGATTCCGGGCAGCTTGCGGTGCAGATCGGAAACGGGCATGCCGATGACGGGCACTGTCCACTCTCCCGCCTCGGACCAGGCCAGCAGCGATTCATTCTCGCCGTCAGCGTCAACACCCAGGACCGACAGGCCGGCCTCGGCCAGTGCGTGGAGCACAAACGCGGCGGTTGTGGTCTTGGTCGAGCCGCCTTTGAGGTTGGCAACGGCGATCGTGAGGATTGGCGGCATGGAAGCACCTTCAAATCAGTATCTACAGATATTCGTATATCCGTAGTTCAGTAACTCAGTATTCATAGTGTGGAGCACTCGGCCCGCTGCGGACAAGCGTCCTTCTCGGCGTGGCGCGCCGAACGGGGCTGTGGGATAGGTTCTCCCGCCGAGCTTGGCACGCTACGGACTTGGGTGATGCTGCTCGGGCATTGGATCCGCCACGGCACCATCTACGGCAAAGGCCAAGACGCTGACCGGGCTACGCGCCTGGGCCGCATCGAGGGCTGGCCCGACGACCAGACCATCGATGACATCGCCACCGACACCGTGGTCGCCGCGCTGATCTACTTCCGGCGACAAGGTGCTCATGACCCATCGCTGGCAATCCTCGGGAGGGGCGTCGCTGGGCACCTTCTTTCATCGGCCAGTGCCTCTATCAGTTCGCCAACATCTACCGCAGCGCACTGCGCGCCGAACTGTCCACCCACGGGCAGTTTCAGATGTCCATTGACACATAACCAACTGCATCTAGATCGTAAACAGTTGGGGGAGACTGCTGTTACGTCTAGCTAGATGCAGTTGGTTATTCAGCGCGCAGCGAGATAGCGGTATGCAGTGGCGCGTCCGATGCCGAAGGCGACGGCGAGCTCGGCAACCGGCTCACCAGTTGCGGCGAGGCGACGCAGCTGTTCTTGACGTTCAGGGCTGAGCTTGTGCGGCTTGGTGGTCGGCAGGCTTCGAGCCCGCCGCGACTCGCGGGCGGCGGCGCGGCGCTCACGGCCGAGTTCGAGTTCGAGCTCGGCCAAAGTGGCCATGATGGCGGCCACGGCACGACCTGTTGGAGTACCCGTGTCTACGCCTTCACGTAGAGCGCGCAATAGGATTCGGCGCTGACCCAGATCGGCGATGGTGCGGGTGACTTCGGCCGCCGAGCGGCCGAGTCGATCGATCGCGGTGACGACCACGGTGTCGCCTTCGCGCGCGTAGTCGAGCAACGCCGCCAGGCCAGGTCGAGTGGTGTTGGCCGCCCCGGAAAGTTTGTCGCTGTACACCCGATCCCCGTCAACTCCGGCTGCTGCTAAGGCAGCCACCTGCACATCGAGGTCCTGGCCGAGAGTGCTCACACGGGCGTATCCGAGAATCGATGTCATATACGAACTGTCCCACCATTGACCGACAGTGAAGATTCGAGACACGCAGTGTGAGACAAGAAACGAGACACCCCGACCTGGAGCAATGCGGCTTGGCTGGAGAAGTGCTCAGCCTGTCTCGTTTCTTTAGAAATGAGGCCCGTCCGCCTTCGAAGGCGGAGCGCGGTAAGAGCGCCGTCTTTGAGACTGCACCGAACGAACTGACTCAGATCGGCAACCGGCCGTTCGTCGATGCTGTTTGTGTGGTGAGCCGGTCGGCGATACGGAACAGCTCCGTCAGACGCCCCGGGCATGACACGAACTTGTTGACCTTGCAGCCAGATGTCGGCGGAGATTGAGAAGATCAAGCGCAAGCCGGTGTCAGTTGGGGGAAGAATGCAGATTAAGACGCGTCAGCGAGTTCGTGACTTGGCCGAGGTGTACACGCACGCCCGCGAGGTCCATGCCATGCTCGATCTGGTTCCCGGCATGTTTCCCAGCGCCGCAGACCCGTCTAACACCGATCGCAAGTTTTTCGAGCCCGCAGCAGGGTCTGGCAATTTCCTCGAAGAGATTCTGATCCGCAAGCTGGCCTTCGTCACGCGCGAGCGTTACCAGACCGGCCAACAGTACGAGCATCGCATTCTGCGCGCACTGGCCTCGATCTACGCCATCGACATCGACGCCGAGAACGTGGCAGAGTCCAAGGATCGGCTGCGCAGCGTCATCATCGCGCACCTGGACAACGACCTGAACACCCGCGAGGCCACCGCCGGCTTCGCCGGCGCGGTCGAGGCCGTCCTGTCCACCAACGTCGTGCAGGCCGACACCTTGGCTGACCTCGACACGATCGAATGGGTGGACTACCGCGCAGGCCGAAACGGCACGTTCACCCGTGAGTGGTCGACCGTGAACAGCGACCAAGACCAGCTCGATCTGTTCCATGTCCCAAAGGTCGATAGCAAGCCGATCCACTACGCCCTACTTCTGTGCAACCCCGAGCCGGTGGCTGGCGAGCCCAGAAGGATCGGCGCATGAGCCGGTTCACCCAGCACGTTCCCGATATCCTCGACTGTCTGGCTCAGCTGTCCAACGACGAGGTACCGACCTCACCCAAGCTGGCCTGCGCGATGCTCGACCTGCTGCCTGAGCATGTCTGGCACGAGCCGCACTATCGCTGGCTCAATCCGTTCAGCAAGTCGGGAGTGTTCCTACGCGAAATCGCCACTCGGTTACTCGACGGCCTGGCGGACTGGGAACCAGACTTCGTCGCCCGGCGGGAGCACATCTTCCGCAACATGCTTTACGGCGCCGCAATCACCGAGATGACCGGCATCATCTCCCGGCGCAGCGTCTACTGCACCGCCGACGCCTCCAGTGCCTACAGCATGGTGCGATTCGACGACCCGGCCGGCAACATCCCGTACGTCCCGTCTGCACACGACTTCAACAAGGACGGCCGCTGTCGGTTATGCAACGCCCCTGAGGACCTTGAACGTGGAGACTCCCGCGAGAACTACGCCTATTCATTCATCCACGGCACCTACCCCACAAAGGAGATGGCCGACATGCAGTTCGACGTGATAGTCGGCAACCCGCCGTACCAGATCGATAGTGACGGGAACACCCGCACGATGCCGATCTATCAGAAATTCGTCGAGCGGGCGATCGAGATGAACCCCCGTTACGTCCTGATGATCACCCCCTCACGCTGGTTCACTGGGGGGCTGGGCCTTGACGACTTCCGCGGCAGGATGATCGCCGACCGCCACCTTTCGAAGCTCGTCGACAACCCGAAGCTATTCGACTGCTTCCCCGGCGTCGAAATCAAAGGCGGCGTCAGTTACTTCCTGTGGGACCGCGACCATGACGGTGATTGTGAATTCTCCACCCGCGTAAACGGCACGATCAACTCAACCATGAGCCGCGACCTACGAGCCGGTGACGGCGTCCTTATGCGCGATAACCTAGCGGCTTCGATCGTTGCGAAGGTCCGTGCGACAGCACTTCCCAGCGTGGAAAACGGCTTCGCGCCTCAAGTGCCTTTCGGTCTCCGGACCAATTTCAGCGGGGCTGTCGACGAACCCTTTCCTGGAAATATCCCTGTCGTGTATGGCAACAAAATCGGGTACGTACGGTCAGATCAGCTTGAGCGCCTGCACGATTGGGTCGACCGTTGGAAGGTTCTCATTCCGAAGGCGGGTGACGGCCATGGACGGGACGTCGCGTATGTCCTTGGCACACCGATCGCACTTGCACCGGGTTCCGCCTGTACCCAGACGTATCTCATTGCTGCATCGTTTGATAGCGAGGAAGAGACCCGGAACTACGCCGGGTACATGGCGACCAAGTTGTACCGCTTCCTCGTCCTACAACGGAAGGTGACCCAGGACCTCACTCCCGACCGCTTTCGATTCGTGCCCATGCTCGACATGACCCGCGCCTGGACCGACGAGCAGCTCTACGACCACTTCGGCCTGACCGCCGATGAGCGCGAGTACGTCGAGTCCAAGATCATGCCGCGTGAGGTCAATTGGTCCTTGGACTCACCGATCCCCGCCAGCCACCTGCCCGGCGGCACCAAGTACAAGCCCGGGAAGATCGACGACGCCGCCGACGAGGACTAGCCGATGGGCAACCGCATCTACGCCTACACCGTCGTGGGCAAGGACACTGAGCCATGGGAGCGCGCACATGGTGATCTCCTAGTCAGAGGCCAGGGCTTGATCAAGGTCGGCCAGACGACCAAGGGCACCGCCCGCGCGCGGATCAAGCAGCAGCTGGGCACCGCTTATCCTGGGCTCAAGGGTGTGCAGATCCTGCTCGATGAGCCAGCATTGCGCGCCGACGGCACGGAGTTCTCCGACCATGACCTGCATGCGGCCTTGGTTTCCGCTGGTATCCACCGCATCGGAGGCGAATGGTTTGAGGCGACCCTCGACGAGGTCAAGGCGGCGATCGTCGCCGTGGTCTCGGGTATTGCCTACCAGCCGACGCGCACTCAAACCTTCAAACCGCGACCCGAGCAGCAGGCCGCGATCGACCAGACCGCCGCTTACTTCCGCAACCACACCGGCACCCAGGCACCCAAGTTCCTGTGGAACGCCAAGATGCGGTTCGGCAAAACCTTCGCCACCTATCAACTGGCCAAGGAGATGGGCTGGAAGCGGGTACTGGTACTGACCTTCAAACCTGCTGTGGCTACCGCCTGGCATGACGATCTGGTCAGCCACGTCGACTTTGACGGCTGGCGCTACGTCGACAAGAACACCCTCGACGATGAGCGTGAAGAGGCAGCAGACTACGCCGGACCCGTGGTCTGGTTCGCCTCCTTGCAGGACCTAGGCGGGCGCGATGCCGACGGGAAGATCAAGGTTCGCAACGAGGTCATCCACCTCATCGATTGGGACGCTATCGTGCTCGACGAGTACCACTTCGGCGCCTGGCGAGACTCCGCGCGCGCCCTGTACGACCCAGTTGATGCGACCATTGCCGAGGCTGAGGAACCAGACGATCAGGTCACCGCCGCCGAGATCGACGAGGAACTGGCCGTGCACGCCGACCACTATCTCTACCTGTCGGGTACCCCGTTCCGGGCTATCACCGAGGGTGAGTTCACCGAGGATGCGATCTTCAACTGGACCTACATCGACGAGCAGCGTGAGAAAGCCAACTGGGGCGACCCAGACCAGCCCAACCCCTACCTGTCTCTGCCTCAGATGCAGATGTACACCTACGACATGGGTGTCGGTGCGGCTGAATACGCCGAGGACGGGGAGTTCGGTGGTTTCAGCCTCAATGAGACCTTCAAAGCGACGAAGGGCCCCGATCGTTACAGCTTTGAGCGTCCCGACGAGGTTGCCGAGTTTCTGGAGCTGCTTCGCGGAAAGCTCAGTGAGCAGATGAAGCTGCAGGTGCAGGTTCAGGACAAGCCGCCGTTCCCGTACGAGGCGCATCGGTTCAAGTCCGCGATCAAGCACTCGGTCTGGTACTTGCCCAGCGTCGCATCGTGTTTCGCCATGGCTGACCTGTTGCGCGAGCACCCGTACTTCTCTCAGTTCGAGGTCGTCGTCGCAGCCGGGAACAAGGCCGGGCAGGGTGCTGCGGCCCTGCCGACTGTCGAGGCCGCGATAGCCGCAGTCAAGACTGCTGGCGGTCCCGGATCTATTACCTTGTCGTGCGGCAAGCTGATGACCGGCGTGACCGTGCGCGAGTGGGGTGCCATCTTTATGCTGCGCTCGCTCAAGAGCCCGGAGTCCTACTTTCAGGCCGCCTTCCGTGTGCAGTCCCCATGGGCACACCGCGACGCGGAGGGGCACCTCGACGTGCACAAGCCCACCTGCTACGTCTTCGAGTTCGACCCCAACCGCGCGCTGAGTCTTGTCGCTGAATACGGCTCCAAGCTCGCCACCACCGGCGAGACCACGCCCACCCAGGCGATCGGCGAGCTGATCAATTACCTGCCGATCTTCGGCTTTACCGGTGGCGCCATGACCGCACTCGACGCTGCTGCTGTGCTCGACTGGGCTACCGCCGGCATCGGTGCGGCTGCACTGGCCCGGCGCTGGAACTCACCGCTGCTGGTCGATGTCAACGAGCGCACGCTGGCCGCAGTACTGGACCGCCCCGACTTGATGGAGACCTTGAGCAACATCGAGGACTTCCGAGCACTTGTCGACAATGCCGCGCAGGTCATCACCAATACCAAGGACTTGAAGAAGGCCAAGCGTGAGCAGAAGGGCAAGCTCGACGGCACCCAGAAGAAGCAGCAGACCGAGACGAACAGCAAGCGCAAGGAGATCCGCGAGAAGCTCCAGAAGTTCCTCGCCAAGATCCCGGTGTTCATGTATGTCACGGACTTCCGGGAAGAGGCTCTCAAGCATGTCATCGAGTCCCTGGACCCCGACCTGTTCGAGCGGGTCACCGGCCTGACCGTCGAGGATTTCCAGACACTCAACGAGATCGGCTTGTTCAACGCCGCGCACCTCAACCACGCGATCTACCAGTTCAAGCGCTTCGAATCGGCCAGTCTCGACTACGCCCTGACGCCTCAGGAGCGTGAACACCGGCACGCAAACGAGCAGATCGGTCTATGGGACACCGTCGAGATGGGAAGTCCATCGTGAGCGCACAGGTCGTCGCAGTCAACGTCCAGATCCCTGCGTCCACGACCTCCCCGGTGGTCGCCGACTTCACCACCCACGCACTGCGCGTGGGCTACTTCCACCGCCGAGACTGGCAGAACCTCCCTGTAGACGACTGGAATGTGCCCGGCGTGTACGTCCTGATGACCACCGACGGCTCGGGCCTCATCTACGTCGGCAAGTCGGTCAGGCTTCGGGGCAGGATCAGCACGCACAACGGTGTTCCACCGATCGACTGGAAACGCGCCGTGGTGGTCAAGCGCGACACCAGCCACGGCTTCACCAGTGCCGATGTCGGCTACTTGGAAGGTCGCCTGGCCGCAGAGCTGGCCGCTATCCCAGGAATCACTGTCCAACGAGGCAAGGAGGACCGCGACGACACCCTGCCGCGGCACATGGAGCTGAGCCTGGACGAGCTTCTCGGCTCGATACTGTCGGCGGTCCGGCTTGCCGGGCTCGACGTACACAAGCCCGCGGACCTGCCTGACGAGGACGAGGACGAGGTCCCTGTCGGCGCTACCGATAGCGCCGTCCCGACGGGTGCCGCTCCCCACCGCCGGCGCCGCACCAAGAAAGCCAAACTGCCCGAGCTGGTGGCTGCCGGGCTGATCAGTGCCGGCACCGAGCTGCACCTGAGCCAGGGCGGCACCACCGCGACCGGCATCGTGTCCACCCAGGGAGAGATCGTGGTCGACGGCGTCGCCCACAGCTCCGTGAGCAAAGCTGCCCAGACAGCCCTCAACAGCGACCGTGACGAGGCGGCGCAAGTGCTCTCATCGAACGGCTGGATCACCTGGCACATCGGCAGCCCGACCGGCCCCGTGCTCGATTCCCTGCGGGACCAATACGACGATGCGCAGTCGCGGTAGCACCCGGTCCACTCGGCTTCTTCCACCTACATTAGTCCCGTCCGTTGGCTCCTGCTTCTCGTTGTACGCCAAAAGTGAGGGGGACCCATTCGGTGGTCCGCAACAGGCGACCATGAGCAGCGCGGCGCCGGCTCCGAGGAGCAGGCCGCTGCCTCCCGGGCGATCGTCGTGGTTGGACATCATCGGTGTTCTCATTCCCTTCAGTGGGTATGGGTCAGCAGCAGCTGTGGCTGTCGTCGGCCGCGGCGGGCGCCTGGAGGCGGTTGAGCAGGCCGGTGGCGAGGGCGGCCCCGATCCGGCACGCCTCGGCCACCGGGACCACCTCCGCGCCGGGGTGCTCGGCCAGCCAGCCCGCGGCGTCCTCGGGGGAGGTGAAGTAGTGCACCTGGTTGCAGAAGGAGGAACGGATCGAGGTGATCTGCTCCGGGTTCACCAGCGACACCACCGCGGTGGGCGGATCGACGCTGGTTGCACCTTCTGTGGGGTCGACGTTGACCCGAACCGGCTCGCCGCTGACCGGGGAGGCCGACTCCACCTTTGCCGGGCGGTCCAGCAGGGCGGGGAAGATCAGCGTGTCCAGCGCACACCAGGTGTAGAGCTCCTCACCGGCCACGGTGAACCGGTGCGGGGTGGGGCGCAGGGTGAGGCCCTGGCCGATGATCCGGCCCTGATCGTCGTACTCGGTGTCCGGCACCGCCGCGAGACCGCGCCGTACGTCATCGAGGGTGCGGCTCGCAGCCGCGGCGAGTTGCTCGACGGTGACGGGGTCGCCGTCGACGAGCAGCCGCAGCAGCGGGATCAGCAGGCCGGCGTCAAGGCCGGTCTCCTCGGGTCGGGTGAGTCGTTGGGGCAGTTGGGTGCTGAGGTCCGACATCGCGGATGCCTCCTTCGTTGAGTGGGGTGGGTGCGGGTCAGGCGCAGCAGGAGAGCTTGGAGACGTCGGTGGTGAAGGCCTTCGCGACGATCCGGATGCCCTCGGTCATGGTCAGGTAAGGCGCCCAGGCGTCGGCGACCTCGGCGATGGTCTTGCCGATGATGTGGACGCCCGCGGCGGCCAGTTCGCCGGCGTCCTTGGCGACCGCGGTCAGGCCGAGGATCTCGCCGGTGTCGGCGTTGGCGACCATCTTGATGAAGCCGCGGGTGTCCCGGTTGACCAGCGTTCGCGGCACGTATTCCAGCGGGAGCACCCGGCAGTCGCAGCGGATCCCGGCCGCGAGGACTTGGGCCTCAGTCATCCCGACTGCGCCGATCGCGGGACTGGTGAACGTGACCCGGGGCAGCCGCATGTAGTCCACCGACCGCTCGGCGTCGGTGAAGGCGTTCTCGGCGACCACGGTGCCGTGGTGGGCGGCGACATAGACGAACTCGGGGTGCCCGGTCACGTCACCGGCCGCCCAGATCCGCGGGTTGGAGGACTGCAGCTGGTCGGTGACCACGATCTCGCCGACCTCGCCAGTCTTCACCTCGACCGCGTCGAGGTTGAGCCCGTCGGTCACCGGTCGGCGGCCGAGAGCGACCAGAACCTCGTCGGCGCGGAACTCCTGCGCGCCACCGGAGACGTCCGCGGTCACCACCACCTGGCCGGTGGCGGCGTCGCGGGTCACGCGGGTCGGGACCGCTCGGCGGACCACCCGGATGCCCTCATCGGCGAAGACCTCCTGCAGCGCCTTGGAGACCTCCGACTCCTCCTTCGACGCGAGCCGGGACCGAACCAGCAGGGTCACCGTCGACCCGAGCCGGGCGAACAGCTGCGCCTGCTCCAGGGCCACGTAGCCACCACCGAGCACCAGCAGCGAGTCGGGGACCTCGGTCAACTCCATCGCCGTAGTCGAGGTCAGGTACCCGGCCTCCTCCAACCCTTGGATCGGCGGGGCCCAGGGACGGGACCCGGTGGCCACCAGGTACTGCGCTGCCTCGATGGTCTCGACGCTGCCATCCGCCGCGGCGACCTCGAGCAGGGGCGAATCCGGAGTGCCGGCGAACGCGGCGTTGCCGCGGCGGACCTGCCAACCGTAGGAGTCGGCGACGTCGACGTACTTCTCACCCCGCAGGGCCTCGACGAGATCCTGCTTTCCGCCGATCAGGGCCGGCATGTCCACCGCGCCCGCGACGCTGGCGATGCCCGGGAACCGGGTCGGCGCGTCCGCGGCCACGTGCCGGGCCTCCGCGGCTGCGATCAGTGCCTTCGACGGCACGCAGCCGGTGTTCACACACGTGCCGCCGAACGTGCCACGCTCGACCATCACCACCGACTTGCCCAGAGAGGTCGCACGAATGGCCGCCGCGAACGCACCGCCGCCGGATCCGATGATCGCGAGGTCGTACCTGGTCTGCATCCCGATTCCTCCCAGAACTGTTGGGAAACGCTCCTGATGCAGCGATACTGGACCTTCCAGTAAAGGGGAAGGTCAAGCGAGACCTGCGACACGATGGAGGCCGGGATGCGGATCGGAGAACTCGCCGAGGCGGCAGGCACGACCACCAAGACTCTGCGGTTCTACGAAGAGCAAGGGCTGCTGCCCCCGGCCGAACGCACACCGGCCGGCTACCGCGACTACACCCCCGACGCGGTCAGCCGGATCGACTTCGTCCACCGCGGCCAAGCGGCCGGGCTCACCCTCGCCCAGATCAAGCAGATCCTCGACATCCGCGACCACGGCCAAGCTCCCTGCGGCCACGTACGTGACCTGCTGGACGCGCGCCTTGCCGACATCGACGCGCAGATCGCCGACCTCACAACACTTCGCGACAACGTGGCTGCGCTCCGCGACGATGCAGCCCTCCCAGAGCCCGAAACCTGTAGCCCCGATCAGGTCTGCAGATACCTATAGCCCTCGCCACTCGGCAGTGACCACCGAGACCAAGGGCGTGATTAGCCGGTGCCAGGTGGGTCCCAGTCAGGCCGTCATCGTGGTCCCAGATCGGGTTGACACAGCCAAGAGTCCCACAACGACTGGACCACTACGAAGGGCTCACCTCAAAAGTCTTACCACCGAAGAGATTTCAGCACATTTCGGACACCTACGGGGCGTCGGTCTCCAAGGAGACGATCAGCCGCATAACCGACACGGCCATCAAGGATGCTGAACGATTGGGCGGTGCGGCCTCTGGATGAGACGGTTACGCAGCACTTCCGGCGAATCTGGCCAGAAGTAGTCGCCCCACCTGGTGTAGGAATTCACCTACTCGGCGGGGCGACTGAACTCTGCGATGACCTCGGCAACCGCTTCGTCGGAGGTGAGTTCCCCGCGACCGATGCGGTCCAGGAGGTCCATCGCGCCCGGGGAGGGATCGTGGCCAGCCAGGACGCTTGCGACGACCGCCGTGGCCACAGCCTCGTCGTGGCTAAGGGGGATTGCCTTGGGCGCGCTCGTCATAGTGCTCATTGTAACGGCCCTGGATGTAAAACGCCTGGTAGATCCCCTTATGGCTAGGGCACGAGAACCGAATAAGACGTCATTACGTCGTGGTCGGATCCCTCATCAGCGTGGCCCGACTGCGGCGGCGTTGGGTGGGCCCGCACGCAGTCATGCTGGCTTCTCCGCGGCCGAGGTTTTCGGTTTGAACGTCCTCGATTTCGTCGGGCAACTCGTAGTTGAGTCGTCGGTCGATGAACTCCTCGAGGGCTTGTCTGCGGGCGGTGGTGATGAGTTCGGCGGCGTCGTCGGGATGGGGCAGGATGCCGTAGGCGAGTCCGAACTCGTTGGTGACGGTGTCGATGAGGTCATCGAACTGGGTGGATAGTTCGGCTGCGTCGATGTCGGCGTGGTGGGCGATGAATGCTCGGCGGCGGTGTTCAGGCCATATCGGGGGGAACTGCAGCTCGGCGTGGTACAGCTCCTGGAGTGCGTCGGTGAGCTCGGTAGAGGCTGCCGAGAAGGGCTCACCCCACTCGGAGAGGACCGTGTCGACGGCCTCGGTGAAGGCTGTGTCAGCACTACTGCTCATCAACGGTTCCTCTCGTGAATCGCCGGGTGTGGGTTGTGGTGGTTCATGGTGGGACACGGCACCGACAAGGTTCGAGCACCCGACGTTTTTTTAGAGCTCCAGTCCGGAGTCGTCGTCCCTGCTTCGCTGACGGCTTTGATCTCTGTCGTGCCGGCGGCCGAAGCCGGGTCGGGCGGAGAGCGTTTTGATGAGTTTTCTTGTCTGGTCCAATGTTTCAGAAATCAGGGGATCGTCTCTGTGTTGGGCGGCGCGGTGTTGGATAGCGCTGTTGGCGGGGGTGTCGGTTCCGAGGCGATAGCCCCAGTTGAGGTAGATGTTGGCGGCTTCGGTGAGGTGTCGGCTCGGCGCCTCGACGCCGAGATGTGGATCTGCGTCATCGGTGGTGACCAAGACCAGCTTGGCGCTGCGCTCGGCGACCCGGGCGGTCAGGCTGTGGAGTTGCTCGGGTTGCAGGTGATCGGCGTCATCGACGATCAGCAATGTTCCTTCATCGATGGTCAGGGTCGCGTTGTCGAGGTCACGAAGGAACGTCTCGGGTGCGTAGGTATTGCCTTGGGTCGAATAGGAGGACGCTTGGCGGCGGGCGCGGTCGGTGACCGGAAGTGCGAGCACCTGGTGTTCGCCGGCGACGACGCAGGCGGTGATGGTGCCCAACAGGGCGGGCTTGTTTTGGTCATCGTGGAGGTGGACTGATTGCACGGTGGGCAGGCTGCCCACCACCATTTGGGCGGCGGCCCGCGTTTCCTCATCAAGGCCGTCAGCGCGGTCGAGTGTCTGCTGAACTCCGATGTGGTGGGTAGCTCTCGGACTGGTGGCGGTGAAAGCGGTGTGCAGCCACGCTTTTTCTTCTTCGAGTTGCTCGACGATGCGCAGCTTGTCCAACGCTGTCTTGCGTTGTTTAAGCAGGACTCGAACCGGTGGTGACAGTTGTTCTTCCGGGGTGTTTTCGGCGGTGGTGATGACGGTGTGGGCGGTGTTGTCTCGGTTGAGCAGACCAAGCAAGGCCTGGGCGGCGTCTTCGTCGTCGTCGCGGCGGGGGGTGTGGACACCTTCGACGGTGTGGGGTGCGTGTTCGTGGTCGCCTTCTCCACCGAGGCGTTGATAGAGGTAGACGGTGTTGGTGGCCCGGCCGCGAGTCATCGCCACATAAGCGTTGGCGCGGTGCCCGGTATCGGGGGATAGCAGTGCGTGGCAGTGTTCGGCGGTGGCGCCCTGGGCGGCGTGCACGGTGATCGCATATCCGTGGTGGACGTGTCGGCGCAGGTAGTCGTCGCTGAAGACGGCTCTGGCGTGATCCCCGATGCGGACCGCACGTACCCGGTTGGTTTTGGTGTCGATGTGGGTGACTTTCCAGCGTTGCCCGTTGCGCACTGGGGCCTCGGCGGCCGGCTCGCGGCTGCCCTGCGGGTAGACGCCGATGGTGGGGTCGTTGCGGCGGGTGATGATGATGTCGCCGGCGCCGATGCGGTGCCGCCGCGCCCCGGCCACGGTGGGGGCGTCGTCGCCGAGCAGGTGGCGGTGGATGCGGTGGTTGAGGGCGTCGGCGACTTCCCAGCGGTCAGCGATGAGCAGGCTGTCGGCGTTGTTTGCGTGGTCGGTGGTCCAGGCGGTGAATGCGTCGTCGGCCATGGTGACCGGGTCTCCGGTGTGCAGGCGCTGTTGATTGCGGTACCAGTCGACGGCGTGAGCCAGGCTCGCTGGTGTGCCGTCGTGGATGGCCAGTGAGGCAGCGCGTTCTTCGGGATCGCGCATGCGCCACACTTCGGACAGTTTCTGCGTCCACGGCAGATCCGCACACAGTTGGGCGAACATGCCACCGCGGGCCTTGACCGGGGCCAGTTGTTCGGCATCGCCAACGAGCACTGTTTTGGTTCCTGCGGCGGTCGCGGCGGTGAGCAGTTCGCGCAGTGCGGGAGTGCCGACCATGCCTGCCTCATCGACGACAAGCAGGGTCTTGGAGTCGAAAGTGAGACGGTTCTCGCGCAGTGCTTTGAGGGCTCCGGCGACGGTGCCGCCGCCGTCGGCAGCCCCCTCGGCCAGTGCGACATCGGCGGCGTTTCCGGTCGGCGCGGCCAACCAAACGTGCTCGATGCCGCCTTGTTTGGCGGCGCGGCGCAGGGCTTTCAGCGAGGTGGTTTTGCCCGCGCCGGCCGGGGCGGAGAGCACCTGAACCAGCCATGGCGAGGACGCGATCGCCACGACTGCCCCGGCTTGATCGGCGGACAGTTTGGCTTTAGCGGCGGCGGTCTCGGCGATGGTTTTCGGCACGGCGGCGCTCTTGTCGCGGGCTCCGATCAACGAGTAGATGGCGGTTTCTTCGCGCGCGATCACCAGCGCGGTGTAGCGCTCGTGGCCTTCACGTTCGTGGGGTTGGCGGGCCTCGGTGACGCGCAACCCGACCGCGTCGACGAGCTGCTCGAGCAGCAGTCGCGGGCCGATCGGTGGGGCCTCATCGATGACGGTCGGCATGTGCGCACCGAGTGTCTCGATGAGATCAGCGCGGGTGAAGGCCGGCTTGTCGATGCCCCTGACCGCAGCCCATGCCCACGCACGAAGCTCAGCCTGGGAGTCCTCCCGCAGCCGGGTCAACGCCTCCTGCTGGGCGGGCTCATCCAAGACCAGTTCACCACCGAATCGCTGCGCCCATTCGGCCTTCAGTTCAGCCCAGGGCCGGTGCTCAGGCTTGCGCGGCCGGGTGGCTTTTTGGGCCCGCGCGAGTTGTCCCGCAGTGGGCTTTCCGCTGCCGTCGACGATCAGATTCTGTGCGGCCCACTCGCTCAATTGGGTGGATCGTTGCGAGGCCGCAGCGATCAGTTCGGGGTCCACCCCGGCCAGCTCAGCCATCCCCGAATGCGGATCCACCTTCTCCCATCCAACCCCCAACGCGGCGTGCAACTCAGCCCGCAACGTGGCCTGGTAGATGATCCCGGCGGCCCTGGCTTCATGCCACAGCGAGTCACTGTCGATGGCCACCAACACCCCGTCGGCACGGGCCTGCTTGTTGGGCACCAACACATGGGTGTGCAGGTGCGGATCCCCGGCCCGCGACGTCTCGTGCTGGTAGGCCGCCGCGACCAGACCAGGCAGCCGCTGCAGATCCTTCATCCCGGTCATGCTGTTGTGCACTCGGGTGTAGCCGGCGTGGGCGTGCAGATACTCCAGGGCCTCACCGACAGCCCGGTTGTGGGCCTCCACCACCGCCTTGGAAGCCACCCCCGCGGTGTCCAACGCGCGCAGCAACGACACCGACTTCGGGGCGCAAAAAGTCAGATCGAACCCGTGGTTGGCGCGCCCGGAAAACTTGCGTCCGCACGCCCCGCTGGGGGCCACACCGTCATCGAGCCAACGCGCAACCACGTCCAAATCGGCCTCACCGCCGGCCCGATCCGCGGCACTCAAACCGCACAACGCGGCGCTGGTTTCAGCGTCTCCGGCGCACATCCAAAACGGTGTTCGGGACTCCCCTTCGGAGTAGTACTCCCCCAGCCCGCCGCCGGCTTTCTCCCGATCCAGCGCCGCTGAAACCGCCGCCCGGGAGGTGTCGTTGTAGTAACGCACCGACCACTGCTTCAACGGCGCGATCGTCAACACGAGTAACCACCCAACCCGGCCCGGTGTGGGGCGCAGCCGCGCCCCACACCGATGGTTGCACACACTGTGCAAATGTGCCAATGAATCATCGGTGTGGCGTGGTTTGTCGGTGGGGGCTGGTTGGCTGGGGCGTGAAGGCACGTGAAGTACACCGAGAAAGCAGGGACGGGGTGGACGGTGGCTAGGGCGAAAATGTCGTTGGAAACGATGTTGATGTTGGGGATGCTGAAGACATTCAGGAAGCGCGGAGATGAAGGGTCGACTGTGGCGCTGCTGAACTGGGTCGTCCACGACATCGAGCACGTCGATTCTGCGCAGCGGCGTGATCTGGACCTTCTACGACGAGGGCTCTGGACCGACGCTGGGCGGTGCACCGTGAGTGCTTCCGATCCTCGTCGAGCTTGCGTGACTTGAGCGGGCACCAGCGCGGCCGGTGGCCGCGCTGCGACGTCGGGCCGCGGCGATGTCAGCGCGAATGCTGGCCTTGGCAGCGGCGATCCGTTCACGCTGCTCGACGGTGAGCACCACCGGCGATGCGGTGGTGTGCCTCGGGGGTGCGTCGGTGCCGGTGCCGCCCAACCGCCGCGGTGCCTGCTCCGGGACGGCGGCGCAGCCGCCGTCAGCGTGCGGCCCTGGCCGCACACCGAGCAGTCGAAGTCGGCTGAGCACGAACCCAGCCGGGTTGTTGATCTGATCCGGCCAGTTCCATCCGCGCCGCACCATGTCGGTGTTGAGCGCTTGAATCAGTGCCCGAGCGGTCCACTCCCCCGGATCCACACCCGCTGCGGTCAGCGCATCGCAGATGGTCCCGACGTGCACGCGTCCGAGCCCGTGACTGCTAGCCACCAACTCAGCGGCCAGACGCTGCAGGGCTAGCGGCCGCGGCTCGGCGCGTAAGCGCCGGCGTTTGTGGGTGGGAGTGAACTTTTGTCGGCACGCGTGCGTGCTTGGTGAGTTACTCCCTACGGGAGATAAAGACTTAACACCGCCTGACGGCGGTAGGTGGAAATGCTGCACAGCCGAGCGCCTCGGAGCGGGAGTACGTCGAGGGGTCAGGTGGTACACCGAGGGGCGCCGCCCAACCGCCGGGGTGCCCGGTGAGCCGTGCCCACGCTGAGCCTCCACCGCCCACCCTGTGTTGCGCAGCAGCCGCCAGGCCGCGGTCACCGTCCGCACATCACAACCGACTCGTTCGGCGATCGTGGCGCGAGTGACGGCCACGTGCCGGCCAGTGGCGTGGTCAGCGTGCTCGGCCATCACCTCCGCGACCGCACACAGAGTTGGTGCGGTGATGGCCACCCCGACACGTTGACGCTCGGCGGCGAACACGACTTCATCGGCCGCCCAGCGCCGCAGCGCCGTCAGCCAGCTCTCCCGGCTGGTCCACATCGGAGTCCGGGGCGCACACGAACCAGCACGCTCGATCCAGCTACGCCGGCGCACCGCAGTGTCTGCCCGCGCAGCAGGAGAAAGGTCACGATTTAAGCCACGGTGTCGCGCGCCACCTGTACCTGATTCAGGGTGTGCGCTACCGTGAGACGAGTCTGGCAAGACATCGCCCCTTCGGGGGTACCGGGTGCGGAACCCGGACCTGAGCGCCAACTCAGGTCAACCTCCGCAAAGACAAGGCCTCCGCAAGGGGGCCTTTGTCATGTCAAAGGCAATTCCGCACCGCTATGGATTTGTCACATCTGCCCTACATTTCGTCCTGGCTGCAGGGCTGCGGTGCTCAGATCGCCAGCGGCAGCCCCTCGTCCGACCGGCCCAAGTCCCGGGCAAGATCTGGTCTTCCGATGTGGATCGCCAGTAGGTCTGCGACGTACTGGGACAGGGAAAGGCCGTGCGCGACGGCTTCGGCGCGCAGCGCGTCACTGACCTCGCGCGGCGGGCGGATCGTATGGGCGAGACGATCGCCCTTGTGTGGTGCTGGCATGAGCCAATCCCACCACCAAGAGCAGTGATTCTGAATCAAGCCACGCCGATCCGCGCTGATGTTTTTGAGAAAGTTGAGACAACCGGTGAAGGGCCTGCGGGACGCTCCTGCGCGTACGTGTCTGCGCGGCCCGAAGGTGTCAGTGCTTGCAACTATTCTCGATTACGTGACCGATTCGGTTGAGCCAACTCCGGTGAGCTACACCCCCTCGGAAGCCAGCAACCTGGCCATCGCAGCCGCGGGACTAGCCGGACTCAGCGGCAGTGACAGCGTGCGCAACATGCTGGCCCGCCTCGACAGCGGCGAAATCACCGAGGAACAAGCCATCGCCGAAATCAAGGCCCGCTACACCGAGCCCTTGGCGTAGTAGGCGCTTTCCCCGTATATTGGGTGGTGCCTGTTGCGCTGAGCTTCAGGAAGTGAGCCCGAGACCCGGCCGGACGACCGTGGCGCTCGGGCTTCGCGGTTTTCTGAGACACCCTTGGGTCAGACTTCGCGAGTGGCCGTGATGGCGGGCTGGATGAGCTTGCGCCACTCGCCGCCTTTAGCCCAGCACCAAGCGATCGCATCGGGTATGGCCAGCAACGCATCGGTGTGCGAGCGTTTGTGTGCTCGTAGCGCAGTGTGTCGCGGCAGCCGAGCGGCACGGGTGTATTCGATCAGCTTCTGGTTGTCGAACCTGACCATCGTCTCGTCCTCGTCGAGGACGATGTGCGCATTGAGGGAGGCGTGGTCGTCAATGAGGGCACGTAGGCACGCAGAGCGCCGGTCGCGCTCGTTTCGATATTCGGTTCCCGCGCGGTAGACGGTGGCTTCCACGCCGGCACCAGCGAAGGCCTGGGCGATGGGTGCGCTTACGGCCGTCTCTTTCGTCCTTCATGTGCAGGTAGGCGCTGACCCTTGCAGGAGCAGACCGCGTACCACCTGGTCGCAAGTAGGGAGCCGCTTTACGTTGGACGATCGTGCCCTACGATCCCCCGTCCGGGGAATTGCTTTGGGAGTAACGGGGATCGCCACATGCCTGAGGCGTCCGTATTCGGCGTCGGTCAGGGGGCCGAAATGGGAGGGGGGTCGTCACCACCTGACAATCGTGCTCGGCTCATTGCGGCACCGACACCCGCGAGGTACGATAGAAACGCACCGGGAACACGGAACGTACCTATATGTACCTCGATGGGAGTCCTGATGGCCGTCAAGAACACCGCCGCGGCGCTGGCGGATGCGTTCGCCGCGCTGAGCGTGGAGGGCAAGCCGGTGACCGTGCGGGCGCTGCGGGAGCGGGCCCGGGTCAGCACCGACGCCGCCAGCGAGTGGCTGCGCGCCAACCGGCCGGCCCGCGACGTGTCGCCGGTGCCGACCGAGGTGCTCAGCCGTGTGCTCGATCCGCTGTGGTCGGCGGCGGTCAGCGCTGCGCGTGACGAGCAGGCCGAGGCCGGCGCGGCCGAGCGGGCCGAGCTGGTCGCCGCCGAAGCCGACGCGCTGACCGAGGTGGCCACGGTGACCGCGCGCGCTGAGGAAGCCGAGGCCGCCACCGCGGCGCTGCGCCGCGAGCTGGCCGCGCTGACTGACCGGCTCGCGGCCGCCGAGACCGCACGCGACGAGCAGTCCTCACGGGCCGCGACCGCCGTCAAGGACGCCGAGACTGCCCGCGCAGCTGCGCACGCCGCCGAGCTGCTGGCCGCCGAAGCTCAGGCCACCGCCCGGACTCTGCGCGAAATCCTCGACTCGGTCACCGCGGCCCGACACGACGGCTCACGACCCCCCACCGATTCGGACTAACCACGCGAGTTGGTTGGGTCCGATTCGGCGTGTCGCCCCTTCTCGGTTGGTCGCTGCACCCCTCCCCATTAGCGTGCCCGCCATGCGAGTAGGCGTGTACATCGACGGATTCAATCTCTACTACGGCGGCCGCGGCCTGTGCGGGAAAGGCGTGGCGGGCTGGCGCTGGCTCGACCTGCGGGCACTGGCCGATCGCCTGGTGGTCACCCGATCGACCTGGACCGGGGCCACCATCGACCGAGTGGTTTACTGCACGGCTGTCATCTCTGGAGCCGACAACCCGGTCGGCAACCTCGAACAGGACGCCTACCTGCGAGCACTGCGCCGCTCACACACCACCGACCGCGTCGAACTGGGCAACTACGTGCACAGGGTGACACGGTCCCCGCTGGCCACCGCTGATCGCAATGGCCGCCCAATCCTGACTCACCCCGGCGGCCCGCTCATGATCAAAGACGCAGCCGGCCAGGACAATCCCGCCGCGCTGTTCATGGTCTCCACAGCGCGGCGCGAGGAAAAGGGCTCCGACGTCAACGTGGCCTCACACCTGCTGATCGACGTGCTCGAACACCGCATCGATGCCGCGGTAGTCATCAGCAATGACAGCGACCTGAAATTTCCGGTCCAGGCCGCACGTCAGCGCGTCCCCGTTGGGACCGTGAACCCGTCACGCAGCCACACCGCCGGCAAGCTGCGCGGCTCGCCGGCCGATGGTGTGGGTAATCACTGGTGGTACCAGCTCACCGCGGCTGACTTCCGCGCCTGCCAGCTTCCCGACCCGGCTGCCGGTGTCCAGAAGCCAACGCCGTGGTGACATGGCCCGACACAGGAGGGGGAATTGCCTGCGCGCAATGCGCGTTGCATAATGGCGTCATACCACCCGGCCCTACTGGGGCCGGGTTTTTTCATGCCCACCCTGTCACAACCACGGGTTACCGTCGCGGTGTGAGACTTGGGCCGGCCGGGGATCCGGCACCCCGGCCGCCGAGCGTTCAGGAGGCCCAGCGACCGCTCGAATTGCGCGACCGCCGCGAATACATGGAACACCAGGCGGCCGCCAGGTGTGGTGGTGTCGATGGCTTCGGCCAGTGAGCGCAGTTCGACGCCTCGAAGCCCGGGGGGGGGGGGGGGGGGGGGGGGGG
>NZ_JBJIAK010000074.1:0-20405 GCF_045310915.1 Mycobacterium sp. SMC-17
CGGACTCGGCACCGACCGAATCAACTGGAACGGAGGTCGCCTGAAACAAGCCGATCCACAGGTATTGACAATTCCTCTTGCCCCCTCAGGCTCCCCGGACGATTCGATGGGCCAGCCAGCTCAGGCCCACGGTCAACACGCTACCCACCAGCAGCGCCGCGATAGGGATATAGAAACGGTAGCCGTGTGTGGTCCATGCAAGCACCAACGACGCGACGTACACGGCTACCGCACTCGCCGGTATTCCGATCACCCCGACCCACACGCCCCACGACGATCCCTTCTCGGTGACCGCGTCCCCGAGCATGAGCATGTGCAGACCGATGAATACCCCGACAGCGACAGCGGGCAGCAACGCCACAAACAGCACAATTGTGACGACCGTGTCAGTGTTCTCGCTCACCTGATCCCCAGTGGCTCGCAGGGACTACCCGCGATAACGGTCGCTGTTCAGAGACACCAGACGTCGGGTTACTCATATTGGGTACTAAGCCTTTTCGGGCACGGGACGTTCTAGCCGCCGACTGTACGGAGGATGAGATAGGCGGCTGCGATGGCCTGCTTGGTGTTGGCTGGCTGCGGGGAGGAGTACTCGGCAAGGTACCGCCCGACGGGAACGACGCAGTGGGCCACGCCATGGGTGGGCGTGTCCTGGGCGGTGTAGCACTTGCTGTTGGGGATGTCCGTGACAGTCCAGGTGGATCCGCCCGGAATCTCCAGTGACTGTGCGGTGATGAGCCGGTCGGCCAGCAAGCTGGCGCCGGCCGCGTCCCTGGCGCGGTAGGTGGTGCTTGCGCCGAGCCCAATCACGTCGACGCCGGCGTCGGTCAAGTCCGTGCGCTTTTGGGCGGGTTCGCGCGTCTGACTGGGGTAGCCACGGACTGTCGCCCACCCGTCGGTGAAGATCGTTGATTCGTCCTTGCTTTTGAAGGGTAGCGTCAGCGCGCGCACCCCGTCCTCGGAATCCGGCGGCAATGTGGTGAGCTTGTCGTCCGGGGTAGCGGCGAAGCCGTCAAGGCCTTTGAGTTGTTGCGTCAGGTACGCGCCGACGCTGGCCGTGCTGTCGGTTAGCGATGTCCAGACCCCGAAGACGAACCGGTCGTGTGCCATCAGCGCGACGGTGCTGGTCGAGTCGCCGCTGGTTCTCGTGAAGGCGCGGGCCGTGGGTTGTTCGGGAATAGTCAACGCGGTCTTGGGTTTCGGTGCGTCGCTGCTGAGTATGGGGTCGTCGGTGCCCATGACTTGTGGGTCTGCGACTGCAGCATTCGCCGCGTCCGTAGACGGCATCCGGATGAGGACTACGAGGAATTCTCGGGCACCGTCGGTGTGGAGCTTGTCGCGATAGTCGATGCTGATGCCGAACTGCGCCGCAGACACCGCATGTGCGATACCGGCGCCGAAACTGTCGGCCAGAGTAGTGCCGATAGCGTTGTGCACGCCAGCGACGTACTTCATCGTCGGGGCGACATCGGTGACGACCGGCATCGTCGTGAACATCCGCTGAATCTCGAGTGGTCGAGCTGCGCGCGGCGTCGCCGGCGGTTCGATGCTTCGCTTCGTGACGGGGAACTGCCCGACGTCCAGGTGGGGAGCTGGGGCGGCGGTCGGTGTGCCGCTCGTCGGCGAACACGCTGCCACCAACAGTGCCGCCACGGCGCCGTAGACAGTCATCAATGAGTGCTTCATCGAGCTCCCTCCCCAGGATCAGATGGGTGGGTTCATCTCCGCCGCACTACTGTTCGTCCCCGTCGGCGGTGCGATCCCCCGCGCCTAACGATATACGGCGGGTAACCGTCGACCCGATCTCCGTTCTGGCGCGGAGGCCAGGGCGGTAGCTTCTGCCGCAAGTGCGCTCCCGTACGGCGGCGTGGACTCCTCCATATCGAGATCGAAGCAATGTCGACGAATTCCGGTGAGAAATAGCGCTTTTGCGGTGTTTCTCCTGCGCTTCGCCCCGCGGTGGACCAGCCGGGGCTGGGCAGGATCGATGGTTGTTCGTCGCGGTGTGCACGACAACTGACCCGCAGTGCGCCGGCGGCCGGCGCCGCCCTGGAAGTATCTCGCCGACATCGGGATAATCGAACGCATGAGTGAGGGTGGTAGCGGCGGCCGGGGTGCAATAGCGACTCCGACGGCGTGGCCGATATCGCCGCGGCGATAAAGAAGAGCCTCGCGGCCGCCAACTACGGAGGCGACGTTGCCGCCCGCGGCGTCACTATCGTCGCACTCGATGCCGACGGCCGGATCGTCAAACATTCGCCCGATGGGAGCGGCGCCGCTCAGCCAGACTGAGACGCGATGACTTCGGCGCGTGGCGGTTGGGCCCATCATCAGTACGGCCCAGAAACACCGGTGGGTTGAACTATCGGATGAATCGGGCCTGGTGACCCAGCGCGGCTGCCCGGCCGGTGAGAGTCTGTCAGACCCGGCTTCCCGCGTGGTCCAGCGAAGCTGGGGCGGTCAATTCCCAGCCCCCGCCCGCGCACAGGCACCTAGGGGGATGAATTGGTGTCGGGCACCACCGTGAAGGGGCGGGACAATCAAAGCAGGGCCCGAAAATCGGCCGCCCGGAGATGGGGGAGAACTACATTGGTGCACAATCGAATCCGAGCACGAACGTGAGCGCGCTGCCGAAGCCTGACGGCTGGAAGAACCGCCCCTTGCTGATGGGTGTCGGCGGCGCCGTCGTGGCTGCGGGGTTCGTCTACTTTGCGTACAAGACAGTGATCGCCGCAGGAGCCACGCACTGGCTGGCGATGATTATTGCACTGTGTGGCACAGTCGCGTTCGGCATCATGACCGCGGCGGTACTGGTGAGACTCACGGCGGGCACGAAGCTTCGGGGTCGTTACGACGAGAACGGCACCACCCTTGATGCTCTGCCAGCCGGACCATGGATCATCGTCATATGCGGCGCGCTCAGCCTGGGCATCGCCACGTACCTGCTGTACAGCGCACGAGTGCACGATGATTGGCCGTCACCGAGTTCCCGCGACGTCGGGCGGTTAACTGCGTTGGCGGTTGTCAGTGCGCTCTGCGCGGTAATGGTGTTGTGGAACAGGCGTAAGGGCAAGCCCGTCCTGACGTTGTCGCCGAGGGGCATCGATTACCGGTTCCCTGGCGAGTGCACGTTCATCATTTCCTGGGATCAGGTCGCCGACATCTCGGGTGTGCCGGTGACCAAACGCGGAAAGGGCACGCGGCCAATTGTTTTCGTGCTCGGCGACGGCACCCGGGCGGCGATCGCGCACGCCAACGTCTGGGCGCCCGGCGGCACCGCCTTGTACTGGCTGTGCCGTCATTATTGGCGGCATCCGGCCGACCGCGGCGAGCTTGTCAACGGCGTGGCGTTGGAGAGACTGGCCTGCGGGCGGATCACCGCAGCGTGATCAACTCTCGTTGACCACCGAACCGGGAGCTATCGACACGAGTGCCTACCTATACCGTGCCTGCCGGCCAGCCGCTGCCGCCACTGACCGCTGGATCGCCCGCTCACCTGCGTCACCCTGTCGGGCAGCCTTTCATCGCACCACTGGCGGCGCGGCAACCAATAGCGCACGCTGCATGGACGCACCCTGCGGCCCTCGCTGACGGTCGGCGCATAGAGCGCATTGCGCTGGGACTTTTGCTGACCGTGGTCCTGCCTGGTCTGCCGTTGGCAATCTTCCTGGGCGCCCTGGCGCACCACTGATCTAGAAGGCGGAAACCGTGACATACCCAAATCCGGATGGCCACCGGCCCACAGCGCCGTCGTACCAGCCGAATCATGCTGCGCCGCAGCCGCGCGCGGCCGCCAGATCTGAAGAAGACCTCAGTTTCGCGATGGTCGCCATGCTGACGTTCTTCGGCCTTACGTCACGTCAAGACCGACTTTCGGACTCGACGCAAAAGGCGATGAAGGTCGTGCTGTACGGAGGCCTGGGCTTTCTGGTCGCCTTCGGCGCGCTGGTGGTCTTCACGTACGCCGCCCATCGGTAGATCGATCCTGAGCCCCATCTTCAAGGAGGTCCCGACGTGAGCGCCGGAGCGAGGCCCTTCAAAGCAGTGGCGCCGGTGTTTGCGGTGCTGCTCGTGGTGATCCGGGGCGTGGCCGGCGTGGCGGTGGCTGACATCGGCACAAGCGGCGGTCTCACCTACACCATGTCGACGTCCGCACTGGATGTCGGCGGTTGGCAGATGACCGTGGCTCAACTATCGGGCGGAAACGACGCCGTCACAACGGTATTCAACGCTGCCAGTCGCGCATCCGGGAAGACGATGGCTGACATGCTCGATGCTGATCGCGTGATCCGGGGCAGGTCGGGGTTCACTACCCGACCGGCCGTCACCTTTCGGCCCACCGCGGTGTCGCAGGTGCTCACCGGCACCTACTACTGGCGGCCTTCTGCACATCCGGTCAACTACGTCACCACGGTCGTCATCGATACGCGTACCGCCACACCGATCACCCTCGGTGACCTGTTCTCCGACACCCGGGCCGGACTCGACCGATTGAGTCAGCTGACCAAGTCGATCTTCCCGTCCGTTTACGGGACATCGATGGGCGACGAACGGGGCAACGCGCCCGTCGAGACAAATTTTCACAACTGGATTCCCAACGCCACCGGCCTCGAAATCCATTTCGCTGATGGCCAATTCGGCCACGGCCTGCCAGTGATCACCGTGCCATGGTCGCAGCTGAACGATCTACTGGCCCCGGATATGAAGGTACTCGCGCAGTGACCGAGCCGACGTCGACGAACACAACCAGCAGTGGCATCGGCGGCCTGTCCGGTCGCGACCAGGATGATCCGCAGCGGCTCGACGCGGTCACCGATCTCCGGCGGGCGATCGCCGCCATCGAAGCCACCACCGCCGACCTGCCCCGCGACCGTGTGAAGCAAGCACGCGTTGTGCGCCGACAGCCGCGGCGCCGGCCGCCGCCGGTGAAGCAGAATGCTGACGGCAGCTGGCCGCCGATTGTCTACGACGGAATGCCCGAAGGCGAAGGCTGGATGGACCATCTTCCCGCCCGATATCACCACGGGCAGAGGGGATTTGACCGCCGCATCATGGAGGAACTCGCTGCCGTCGGTGCGCCCTGCTACACACTGAACCAACTGTCCGACCGTGTGCGATACGTCCCTCAAGGGATACCGATCTTCATCGACTGGCTCACCCACCTGGAAGAACGCATTCCAGGCCCGGAGACCGATCACCGACAAGCGGTGCGCATCGGCCTGATTCGCGGCCTCGACGACACCGCCATCCGCGGCAACCGGCAGGCCTTCGATGCACTCGTGGCCGAGCTGCGGCGAGGGGCAACGTTGCCTGGACCGTCAGCAGACTACGCGCACTTCGCGCTCGCCCGGATCGCCACAGTCAAGGATTTCCCGACGATCGCCGCACTGCTCGAACAACTGCCTCCCGAGGCGCCGCGTGGTGCGCTGATCGAATACATGGGGCGGGTGAAAACCCTTGAAGCTCAACAGGTCGTGCTCAAATGGCTGGATACCGAATGGACGTGGTTCGCGATCAGGGCATTGATCGCGATGAAAGCCTCTGGCGTGCGTGACCGCATCGCGCCCTATGTCGATGACGCCAACTCGAATGTGCGCAAGTACGCCAAACGTGCCTTGGAGCGTTTGCCTGATTGAGCTGATCAGCGCCCATGCTCGGGGTGGGATCCGTGTCGGGGATGCGCCCGCGGCTAGGTGACTTTTCCGACTTGGTAGCTTCCGTGGTCATCGGTGACCGTGACCTCGACGTGCCGCTTGGTGCCGTCGATCAGCATCTCGCAGATGAATTTGTCTCCCTGGTTGGCCGACGGGTTCTGCCCGTTGTTGCAGGACAGTCCGCTGACGCCGCTGATGCCGTAGCCGCTGTTCGGGTCGGTCAAGACGTGTTGCACGCCTTCTTGGACCTTGGTGATGTTCAGCTGGCGTTTGACGAAGAAGCCCGGCTTCCAGAATCCGGTGACGCCGACCGCGGCGATGGCGACAACGGCAACGCCGGCGGCGCCGATCAGTAGGCCGGTCCGGCGTGACCGGTTGTTCGTCTTCGTCGGCGCGGTGATGTCGAAGTTCGCAGGGGGTTCACCGGTCGGAGAGGGCTGCGGAGCGTAGCCCGGTGCGCCGGGGTAGCCGCCCGCTGCCGCGGGGTACCCGGTGGGCTGCGGGTAGCCCGCCGCCCGGGGGTATCCACTGGGGTTTGGGGGTGGCTGGTGGTAGCCGCCGGACGGGTAGGCAGCGTGGTCTACCGGCGCGTAGCCCGTTGAGGGCGCGGATGGCGGCTGTGCGGCCGGTTGGGCTGAGGTCCAGGGCTGGGTGAGGTTGCCGCCGGGCCTGGGCACGAGCGCTGTTTTCTCCGGGTCGAACGCGTCGGTGGAATCGGCCGAGGGGTCATCGCCGGCGGCGGATTCGGGCGGCTGCGTGGCGGCTGGGGCCGTGATCGGGGGCCGGTGGATATGTGAGGTCTGCTCGGGGTCGTCGATCGGCCATAGCCCGGTGGATTCGTGGTCGACTGCGGGTCGCGGTTGTGGTTGTGAGTCGCCGATGCCCTGCTCTGGTGCGCTCATCGCGCCGCCCCCTTTGTTTCGTGCTCGGACCGTGGTCCGAGTTCCCCCTGTCTCGGTTGCCGCGGTAGCGGCCACCGCGGTGTCGTGCCTAACTGTGACACACCGCGGTGACCGCTTGGCGGCAACTACGTCTCCGGTTAGCGCGGTCCGGTGATTCTTTGACCGATGTCGCGGGCGATGGCGGATGCCGTGGTACCGACATTGACCGCGCAGGCCCGCACATCCACCACGACGTTGCTGCTGGCGGTGATCGCACGTTCACACTGGCGTGAGCCGGCCGCCGGTGGGGTCAGCACGATGGTCGTCACCCCGTCAGTGGTGTTGGAGGCTCCGGTATTGGCCTTGTCGCTCTTGCCGCCGATGGTGATCGTCAGGTTGGTGTTGGAGCAGTCTTTCCATTGGCTGGCTTGCCGGGCAACGAACTCTTTTGCCGCGTCGGCGGTGGGGAACGTGACAAGTGCCTGGATGAATTTGTGCTGGCCGGCGCTGTCATTGACGACCTGGTCGATGAAGCCGGTGAACCCGGTGCTGCTGTAGGCGTTGGACATGCCGGGCACCGCTGCGCTGGAGCACTTGTAGGGGTTGACGTCGATGTCGGTGACCGGCTGTTTGGTCAGGCCTTGCGGTTGCATGTCGGCTCCCTCGAAACGTTGGGAGAGTTCGTCGGGCTTGGCCAGGTATGACTGGAGGTTTTCGGGGTCGATCGGCGCGACGGCGCCGGGTACGGGTGCGGCGGCTCCCGGCCCGGGCGCCGGCGGGGTCGACGTGCTCGGCGCCGGCGTCGCACTGGTGGCGCTAGCCGGCGAGGTCGTGGAGGTTGTCGCAGTGGTCGATGTCGGGCTCGATGACGCGGAGGTGGTCGTTGAACCTTGTCCCAACAGCTTGTCCGACAGCGGGGTCCAGTAGATAACGGCGCCGCCGGCGGCCAGGAGGGCGACGACGGCTACCGCGGCGAGTGCGACCTTTTTGGAGCCGGATTTGGCCGGCGGCGTGGGCGTCTGGGGTTGGCCATAGCCAGCGAAGGGTGCACCCGGCGGTGTTCCGGGTGGGGTGGGTGGTACCCATCCGCCGGGGTTGGTTTGTGGGCCGGGTTGCTGCCAGGCCGCTGGCTGTGCGCCGGTCTGCGGGACGGTCGGCGGGACGGGGCCGGTGAATGGTGGCTGTTGTTGAGTGCCGGGCCACGCGGACGTTTCTTCGGCGTCGCTGTTGCGGTCGTGGGTGCTCATGGCCATCACTTTGCCTTACTTCGGGTCGGATCTTCTGCAGGAACAGGTGTTGTGCGTCCCCCCGCCGGTGTGTGCTCACCGACGGGGGGAGCCGGGCTTGGCCTTAGGCCGTCTGGCTGGAAACCTTGTCGGCGAGCGCTTTGGCCACGGCGACCCCCTGCCCGTGGGTCGATCCGGAGCCGCAGACCAAGACATCGATGATGGCGTTGCGGTAGCCGG
The DNA here is from genome assembly GCF_045310915.1 of Mycobacterium sp. SMC-17. NCBI lineage: Bacteria > Bacillati > Actinomycetota > Actinomycetes > Mycobacteriales > Mycobacteriaceae > Mycobacterium > Mycobacterium sp. SMC-17. The sequence goes on from NZ_JBJIAK010000074.1 coordinate 8,002, forward strand.
CCACCGCGCGCTCGCAGGTCTGGGGGCCCTTGGTGTCCTGCTGCAGGAGCGACAACACCGTCTTGTCGTCGTTGATCTCGGGGTCGCCGTTGGTCATCTTGAGCGCGCTGGCCCCTTCTTCACGGAAGGCGATGGTGGTGCCCGCGCACGCCTTGAACTGCTTGACAGTGGCCTTCATCTGGGCGGCGACATCGGACTTGCTATCCAAGGCCACGACTGCCTGGGTGATGCGGACATCGTCGTTGCCGGTGTCTACGAGGATGTTCTGGGCCACAGCCTGCGGGGTGGCGCCGTACGCGTCGGCCATCGCCGGCGCGAAGGTGGCGATGCAGGACGACGGCGAGACGTTGGCGTAGTTGTCACGAAGCTTGGTCGACGACCAGTCCTCTTTGAAGGTGCCGGTTCCAAGAGCGGCGGCGACCTGTTTGGGGGACAGCAGCGGTGAATCAGCGCTGCCACCGTTGCTGTTGCGGTCGCCGCTGGGCGTATCGCTGGTGCCGTTGCCGTAGCCGGTGAAGGTCGGCAGCGGAGCGGACGGTGCCGCCGCTGCGGTTCCTCCCGTGGCAGCCACGGCCATGCTGGCCAGGACGGCGGCGGTGGCCAGGCGGACCACGGTGCCGCGGCCGGTGGCCGGGGTGCGGGTGATGGTCCGGATGGTCTTGGCGGTGGTGGTCATGGTGTGGCCTCTCTCGGAAGTAGTAACCGTAGCGATGCGACGACTCTAACCGTAGCAACGCTACGAATGCAAGTGCTGGCCGCAAGAAAACCGTAGCACTGCGATAGAACGCGCGCTGACCAGCGCATATCAGCGGATTGCCGGCCTGGATTCGCTTCAAAAGCCTCGGAAATGCGGCTGATCGCAGCGCAACATCACCTACCGCGCTGCGGTTACTGGCGCAATAGCCGTCGCGCCGCTATGGTTAAACTACTGCGCACCCGGGTGGGCAGCGACGCGCCATACGTATGCGTGCGCGCGACCTACCGGTGGTTGGCGAAAAGGGGGACCCGGACATGCAGGACGACGCGGCTGTTGACGGTCCAGACCTTGTCGTGACGATCGAGGGCCGCACGTCAGTTCGGCATGCTGTCGACGGGGCCTTCACCATCGGCCGCGACCACCCGCCGTCGGACCTGTCCATCACCCATCCCGCGGTGTCTCGCGCGCACGCCCGCCTGATCCCCCGACAGCGCCAGTGGCACCTCGTCGACTACGAAAGCCGCAACGGCATCTACGTCGACGGCGTGCGCGTCAAGCACTCGACAGCCATCACCGACGGAATGACGGTGCATCTGGCCAACCCCGAGGGCATCGCGGTGACGTTTCGCTATGTGCACCCGGAAGACATCACTGTCCCAGCATCAAGCGCGCCGGCAATGAGCGACGTCCTGGCCGAGGAACCGGAGGTCACCCGTTACAGCCTGGCTACCGCCGAGCTCGAGGACGTGATCCGGGACGTGATGACGGTGCCCGCGCCGGGGCAGCCGCGATTTACTCGTACGACGATGCGGCTGCTGCGGCGTCTGGGGCACTTGCGCGGTGAGTTCACCGAACTGGCCCGCGATGAGGATCTGTGCCAGGCGCGCGCATTTCTGACCTGCGTGGAGGCCATGTATGACGGGCTGCTTATCCGGATGTCCCTGTGCCCCTAGCGGATTGGGCGCTGTGGCGATGAGGTGCTGTCCGAGTGTGACGGCCCGCTAGGAGAACCAGCGCAGGCGCATGGCGTTCAGGAACTCGCTGGTTATCGGGTACCCGGATTGATCGCCGATGACGCTGTCGATACCGCAGCCTGGGCACAGCGCGGTCTGGCCGAGTTGGTCAGGGTCGTCGGCGGGGTCGATCCAGTTGTCAATGTCCTGCATGGTGAAGACATAACCGCAGTGGAAGCACCCACAGTGGTCGCTCGCCGCCAGTTCTTGTCGGTTGCGGCGGCAATGCCGGTGGGCAGCGACGAGGTCTGCTGGATGTCGCTGCCCGCCAGCGGGATTCGGCACGGACTAGCCGCGCGCCGAGGTGCACAGAATGGAGTTGGCGATGCGCACCAAGCGGACTGCCTGGGCGGGGTCGGCGCCGTTCTGAGCGGCGACGGTGTCGGCGGCACCTTGGGTTCCGTGACCCGTCATGAGCTGCTGGCACCCAAGCAGACCGGCCTGCAGCAGGGCGTCGTCGTCGCCCGGAAAGCCTGTTGCGCGGGCCTGGGAGATGAAGCGCTGTTGCTCGGGGGTGATGGGGATCGGCCAGGCTGACGCCACCCCTGCGGTTGCGCTGAGCAGTGTGCCGGCGCCGAGCGCCGCGAGAGCGAGTTGAGCGATCTTCGTGCGTGCGTGCATGTTCCCCCCCAGGTGAGTTGAATGGGTCGGTTGGTCCGACGCAGTCAACGGTATCGCGCGCGGAAGGTGCCGCCTGACACCAGTTTTCAGGCTGTGCGGTGTTGGCCTCATGCACGGACGGGGGCTGCAGCTCGTGTCCGTCGGCGGATTGACGCGTAGTCGCCGGTGCATTCTGGCACCGCGCCGTGGCCGAATGCCGTTGATCGGCAAGCTGGGACGGCGGCAGATTGATCTCTCTGCCCAGGGGGGCGGGAAACCCTGTCTCGAGGGCCCGCGGGGAGGAATACCTGAGCGCCCGGCGGTCAGGAGAAGCGGTTGTAGCAGTCGTCGTGGTCGCCGATGAGGCCGGCGCGGAAGGCGGCGATGCGGGTGAAACCGGCGATCACGCCGTCACCGTTGACGTCGGTCGCGACGACTCCGTTGGTGAGTAGGCCGGCGACGGCTTTGTCTAGGTCGCCGGCGGCTAGGGTGAGGTTCTGTCCGCTGGGTGTATTCACCGGTTTGACCATGTTGCGTTCGGCGACGGCGGTGAGGCAGGCGGTGCGCAGGGCTGCTGGGCCGCCGGTGAGTGGCACACCTTTTTCGTGTTGCAGGGCGAGCATGTATCGGGAGGCGACGATCGACAGGGCTGTGTTGTCGCCCTGCAGTAGCAGCTTCTGCTTGATTTCGTCGGCCGGTTTGCCCAATTTCTGCAGCTCGGGCAGGTCGAGGACGATGGTGTTGGTGGCCGGGCAGTAGGAGGCCGGGGAGCTGCCCTTGGCGTCGGCGCAGCTGGCCGAATCGAAGCTCACTTTCGGCGGGTTCTTGGGCTCGAACACCGTGTTGAGGGTTTCGACCAGGACGGTGAACACGCCCTGGTCGAGCGGGACGTCTGTGCCGCGGCGTTGGTTGTCGCGGTTGGGTTCGCTGTCGAGCTCCATCGGCAGCCCTTCGCGGCGGCGCTCGACATCACGCATATCGATCTGCGCGCATGCTGCCGGCCCTTGGGTGAATCCGATCTGGAAGGCGCTGACCCGGTCCAGTGCGGTGCCGTGCCCTTCTTCCAGGAGTTCTTCGTCATCGGGGCCGTAACTGGGGTCCCGCAGTGTAATCAGTCCTGCCAGAACATGATTGAGCCCGTCGCCGGTGCTGACCTGGAAGCGCTTCGAGTTTCCGGCGGCCACGTTGTAGATGTAGGCGCCACCGAAGCAGTCGGCTTGCTGTTCCCGCACGACCACGGGGCTTTTCTTGTTGACGATCTTGGCCATGCGCTGGATGGCGTGGCCGTATTCGTGGGCGATCAAGCCGGCCACCGAGATGTCGCCGAAGTACTTACGTCCGGCCGGGACGAGCACACCGCGGTCCCAGGCCATGAGGTTGTCCGGTGGGCAGTAGAAGGCGTTGACCATCTCATAGGTCTTTTCGCCGCACAGTTCTGGGCTGTTGGGGTCGCGGGCATCATAGGATGCCAGGTTCGGGACGGGGGTGAACTTGCCCTTGAAATCCGTTGTGGGATAGGTCGTTTGCCAATAGTCGGCGAGATCGTTGATCGCGAGCAGGACCAGTTTGTCGATGTCGCCGTGGTCGGTGTTCTGCACGGTGCCCGTAGCTGCCGGGGCGCCGTCTTTGACGCCGCTGGGCCCATCCGCAGCGGTGAGGTCCGCGACGTGGGTGGGATCGTTGATCGGCGACACACCGCGCCCGGTGACGACGGTGGCAGTGTTGCAGGCCGACAGCAAGAGAACGGCGCTGGCCGCGATGGCAATGGTGCGCAGCCCCCGCCGCGCTGGTGTGGATGCGTCCACGACGACCCCCGACTGTCGAACTGTCTACTTGGGTTCAGGCGTGGTGGGCGCCGCATTGACGACGTTGCCGCGGCGCCCACCACCTGAGTTGGTGATTCTTCTGATTGAATTTACCTGTGATGCAATGGATTTAGTTGCACAGCCAGGAGTCGATCCATCCGCCCCCGAGCAGGCGGAGCGCGCGGGCCTGGGCCGCGGCCAACGTGGGCCCGGTGCCACCTTGGTAGGCGTGACCGTCGTAGGCGACGGCTCCGCAGTTGGGGAACTGGCTGAGTACCTTGCAGTCGGTGTACCCGCATGAGTCGACCGCCGCCGCCCCGGCGTCGGGTCCGGTCGGGTAGTTCCAGGCCCTGCCGTAGGAGCCGTTCGCCGAATAGGCGATGGCTCCCCAGTAGGAATAAGCCTGCGCGGGGGCGGTTTCGATGATGCTGACGGTGGACGCGGCCACCACGGCCGCGGCGACAACTGCGGCACGGCGGGAGAATTTGGTGATTGTCATTGCAAGAAGAGTCCTTTCAGACGGCGTCCGCGGAGTCGGGGCGCCGGAGGTGGTCAGTGGCGTTAGTTGCCCGGGTCGGTCGGGTTGGTCAGCTGCGGCTTCTCGGCCGTGACGGTTTTGCCGAAGTCGGACAAGGTCAAGGTGAGCTTGGCGTCCTGCGCCAGAGGCGATTCGACTTGCGCTCGCACCAGATTGTGCGGGTCCTTCTTGTCGATGAAGACGGTGATCGGCACGTCCTGGGCCTTCTCCGGTGCCTTGCGTGAGCCAGCAAGCTGCGCAACGTCGTTGGAGGAAATGGTTCCGGTCACCTTGGTGGTGTCGACGCCGTCGATTGTCTCGGATCCGGCGTCCTTGGCGTCCTTGATCTTCGACAGTGCGTTGGCCAGTCCCTGGCTCGGGTCGAAGATCACACCCAGGTTGTAGATCGAGTCGCCCTTGCCGTAATCGACAAACTTGCCCGGCTCGGAAAGGTCGGAGTAGAGGTGGTCGCCGACGTAGATCAGCTTGGCGGTCTGGGTCTGTTCGCCCATCTTCACCGTGGCATCGCCGGTGGCGACCACAGCGGGCTTGCCGGCGACGTCGGCCTCCACCTTGGTGATCAGGACGTTGGGGACCTTGCCTTCGGCGGTGATCACGATGTGCGCGCCGGTCAGGGCCTTCATCGCGTCGGCGGACTGCGACACCAGTTTTGAGGCGTCGGCGCCATTGTTGGAACTGGGCTGGGTGGAGCATCCGCTCAACGCCACGCCCGCTACCGCGGCCCCGACCACGAGAGTCGTACGGAACTTCATTCAGTCTCCTAGTTTCTGTGTCAACTGAAGTGCTCCGCACACTGTTTTGCGGTGCCCCCCAGGGAACCTCCCCGGCCCCGGACTAACAATAAGGCTTGATCGAACACCCTCACGACGGCAATTCGCAGACTGGTGTGGTTGTTATCGGATCACGGGATTCGATCGGCGATTTTGGTGGTCAGCTCATCGGCGTGCTGGCTGGCCGCCGGTCCGCAGACCAGCGTGTCGATCAGCACATTGGAGTCCGTTGCCAGCACATGCCGACATGTCTTGGCCCCCATGGTCAGATCGGCTACAGCCCGGCCGTTGGCGATACCGGCCTCTCCGATGCCCACCGGGGCGGGCGGCTGGCCGGGCACCGTGACGGTGGCGGTGGTGCGAGCGCACGGGTTCCAGACGTTGATCTGGTCGCTCTGTGCGGCTGCGGCCTGGTCGGCGTCGGGATAGAGCAGCACGTATTGAGTGATGGTGGTGTTGGGGTCTGCGCCGGTGAAGGTTGTGCCCGCGACGCCGGTGGGGGCGGTGCCGTAGGCCTGGGCGGTGCCGGCCGCGCTGACACTCGCGCATTTGGCAGGGTCCACGGTGCTGGCGCTGAGCGTGGTGGCAGGGTTCGGCCCGTTGGCCGTCAGCGTGGTGCCCATGACGGCGCCGGCGGTTGCCGCGTCGGGGAGCAGGGCAGCCAAATCGGCTGCGGCGACGGGCTTTTGCGGCGGACGTGGTCCTTGTGTCGGCGTGTTGGGGATGCCCGGTGCTGCGGCGTGGTCGCGGATGTGGCTGCCACGGGTCAGATACGACGCTCCGGCCACGAAGCCGCCAGCCAGGACGACCACCACGACGATGGCCAGGGTTTTGCGTCCCCCGGTACCACTGGTGGCGTCGGGGGACGGTAGCCGCAGCAGCCGGGCCACCGCGATCGTTGCGGCGATGCCGAGGGCGAGCAGGATGCCCATGTCCGTGAGCCACCATGTCAACTGGTGGCGCCACAGAGGGTCGTCGACGGTATTGAGCGCGTTGGCGGTCATCAGGTCGACCGTCGAGGCAGAGGCCGCGAAGCCCCAGCGGGCCGGCAGCAGGAACGACAGCTGGTTGAGGCCGGCGCGGCCGCTGACCGGGATGAGCCCGCCGGAGAACACGATCGCGCTCATGATCATCACCACCAGCATCGGCATGATCCAGTCACCGGAGCGAGCCAGCGCGGACAGCAACAAACCGAGAATCGCCGACACCACAGCCGTCAACGCCAGGGCGGCGTACAGGTCGGCCACCGGGCTACCGAAGGCCAACGCTCCCCGTGCCGGACCGCCCTTGAGCGCCACCACCAGGGCGACGACGATGGCGGCCTGCGCGGCCGCGGCGATACTGTAGACCACGACTTTTGCGGTGAGGTAGGCCCCCGCAGACAAGCCAACGGATTGTTCGCGTCGGAAGATGCTCCGTTCGCCCACTAGGTCGCGGATGGTCAAAGCGGTGCCCATGAACACCGCTGCGATGATGAGCACACTGAGCAGCTGGGCAGGCTCACTCGGCGAGGGTCCGTTGGCCTTGGTCACCCCGAGCCCGTTTTTGCCTGGGACCACTAGGCACAGCGCACCCATCACCAGCGGCAGCAGGGCCAAGAACACCGCGTAGCCGCGGTCGGCGAGGATGAGCCTGACTTGGCGTCCCATTAGGGTCAGCACCTGGCGGCTGGTACTGGTGCGGGCCGGTTCGCCCAGTGGCCCCGCGGGTGCCGCCGCGGCCGCCGGTTGCGCGGCCGCAGGGTTGTTGTGCAGGAACACCGCGTGGGCGTCATCGGGTTTGGCCGAAACCCAGGCAAAGATGTCAGCCCAGTCATTGGTGCCCATCGCCGCCTCGATGCGGTCGGGTCGGCCGGCGTAGGCAGTCTTGCCACCAGGTGCGAGCAGCAGCACCTGGTCGCACATGCTCAGGTAGGTCAGCGAATGGGTGACCACGATGACGGTGCGACCCGCGTCGGCGAGCTTGCGCAGCATCGACATCACCTGACGGTCCAGCGCGGGATCGAGGCCCGAGGTCGGCTCGTCCAGGATCAGCAGCGACGGCCCGGTCAGCAGCTCCATCGCGACTGAGGCGCGTTTGCGCTGACCACCGGAGAGCTTTTCCACCCGCTTGGAGCGGTGCTGGGTCAGCTCGAGCTCGGCCAACACCGACTCGACGACCGCTCGCCGGTCAGCCTTGCTGGTGTCAACCGGCAGCCGCAGTTTGGCTGCATAATCCAGTGCCTGGTCCACCGTGAGCTGGCGATGCACCACGTCGTCCTGGGGCACCACGCCGATCCGGGAACGCAGTGAGGCGTAGTGGGCGTGCACGTCGTGACCGTCGAACGTCACGTGACCGGAGGTCGGTTGGGTGGCCCCGGCCAGCAGCTTGATCAGCGTCGACTTGCCCGCACCGGACGGCCCGATCACCGCGGTCAGGGTGCCGGGACGGGCAGCGAAGGACACGCTGGTCAGCAGCTGGTAACCGTCGATGGTCAGACCGACTTGGTGAGCCTGCAGCCCACCGGTGGCCGCCGCGGCGGTGCGCGGCTCCAACGTGACGCCGGTGAACACCAGGTCGGTATTGCCGATGGTGACGACGTCGCCGGGCTGCAGCGTCGCAGCCGGCACCTTCACGCCGTTGACGAAGACGCCGTTGTTGCTGTGATTGTCGTGGATCTGCATGCCGGTCGGCGCCGGCAGCAGATAGGCATGGGTGCGCGACGCGAGCGTGTCATCGACCCGGATCGCCGACGTGGAGTGACGGCCGATGGTGATGGCCCCAGGCGGCAGGGCGGGTGTTCCGCGTTGGGGCAGAACACGTTTGACCATGCCGGTGACCTTGGCCAGCGCGTCCGCCTCGTCGGCCGGTGAGGCTTCCGGAGCGCGCGGAGCTGGGGGAGCCGCTGGTGCTGCCGCGGGGTTCGGCCACACCGGCGCGGGCTGGCCGCCTGCGGCCGGCGGCGGCCCGGCGGGGCGCGGCGGCGGGCCAGCAGGACGACGAATCGACCCCGATGGCGGCCCAGCGTGCCCGGATGGCGGACCCTGCGGGGCCCGTGACGCAGGGGGCTGCTGTCCCGGTTGTGGCGGCGAAAAATGTTGGGGCGCAGGCGGTACTGGCCCGCGCTGAGTCCCGGCGGGACGCGGCTGCGGCACGGAGCCGGTCGGCGGAGCCGGTGGTGGCTGGTGTGGGGGCTGCGGCCCACGCGCGGGCGGGGGCGCAGGGCGCCACGATGGCGCCGCCGGCCCGGGCGCCGGCGGCGAGGGTGCTGCGGCCAGACGTGCTGCGGGCACGACCTGGGTGGCGGTCTTGAAGATCAGTTTCGGGCCGGTGGCCGAGCCGAGAGCGATGGGAATGTTGTCGTCGACCGGGATGGTCTGCACCCGGATGCCATCGGCATAGATGCCGTTGCGGCTCTTGTCGACGGCCACCCACTGGTCGCCCTCGACCCGCAACACCATGTGCGTGCGCGAGATCGCCTGCTTGGCGTCGACATCGATACGCACATCGGCGCCTTCACCGCGGCCCACGACGACCTCTTTGCCGGGCGGAAACGTAAACATCGCGTCGCCCAGACGCACCACCAACGGTGGCACGACCATTCCCGAACCCATGACATCCCCCCTCGTTGGTCAGTCCAGGGCTAACCGTAGCTCACAGTGTTTGAGCTGGTTTGCACCAATTTCTGCGGGTTCGGTCGATCCTCAATTGTGGTCGGCCGCAGCGCCTGGACTCTTCCCACAGCGCGGCCATGACCATGGCGCTGTGGGCGGACAGCCGACACGATCGCACGGATGGCCAGCCCACAGACGGGGCCGAGAAGATTCTTTTGTCCGTGATGTACCTCGAGGTCCGGTAATTCGTGACGTGACCGGTCCCTGACCTGCGGCAGAATCGATGGACAGGCACCGTCTTCGGGGGGATTTGATGATGTGGGAGCTCTGCTGGTGACCGGCGCGAGCTGGTTTCCCGATCCGGGCGGCAGCGGCGGCCTGCGGTGGTGGAACGGAACGAGCTGGACGTCTGACGTACGTCAACCGTCACAGAGCGCCACCCCGTGGCAACCCCCTGCGTCGGCGCCGGCCGATACCCCAGGATTCGTCGCACGCCACCCTGTGTGGGCGCTGACGGCACTGCTGGCGTTCTGCGCCGTCGGAATCGCAGTGATCGCTATCGGCCTGCCCAAAGCATGGGAGAACGCGGTCGGGCCCTCCCGACAGGCGGGCCGTGAGTATGCCCTGCGGTGGATCAAGGTGCAGGAGGCGGCCGGCCGGACCGACGATCTGTCGAAGTCCGACGTCGAATGGCGTTGCATGGCCGAGGCATTTCGAGTCGGGTCGAACGGAACCGATCTAGCCAACGGGACACATCTGGCCCCCGGCAGGCTGATGCGCGGCGAGTTCATTAATGCCTGCACGGACGAGGCGATGCGCCATGTGGGTCGGCCGGTGTGAGCCGCAACCAGAAGCAGCGCACTTATCAGGGAGGACTTTTCCATGGTGGACGATTCGCAGCGTGAGCCCGGTCCCCGGCGATTCACTGCGCCGACGCCGGCCGACGGTCCGACAATCCAGTTCCCTCTATACCGCCGTGCCGAGACCGAGGCTTCCGGTGTTGCTGGCGATGACGGCCCGACAGCGCCACACCAGACCTATCCGCCGCACGTGATGCCCACGCCCACCCATCCCGTGGCGCCACCACTGCCACCAGCGCCTGCACACGCGGCCCCGCCCGCGGCACCCCGTAACCGGTCGCGACGCAAGGCCGTCATCGCCTTGGGTGGAACGATCCTCGTCGCCGTGGCTGGCCTGATCGGTGCGGAGGTCTTGGTTGGCAACCACGCGGAGTCGGTCGTCGCCGAGACCGTCAAGTGCGCGACGGGTGACACCTCCACGGTCACGTTCGCCACGATGCCCCCGGTCCTGTGGCAAGCCGCCAGCGGCACCTACAAATCGATCCGGATTCGGACCTCAGGTAACAGGATTCGTGGCATGCGGGGGATGCCCGTCGTCATCGACTTGCATGATGTGCGTCCGGCAACGAACGGTTCCGCGGGTTCTGTCGGATCGGCGGAAGCCACCCTCACGTGGAGCCTTGATGGCATCAAGGAGACGCTGCAGGCTGCGGTACCGGTGGCAGGAAAGCTCCTCGCTGACGTCACGGCCAACCCAACGGACGGCACGATCACACTGGGCAACTTCCTGGCCAGTGTGACCGTGAAACCGACGCTCGCCAGCGGGACCATCGCATTGGACGTCGTGCGCACTGCAGGGCCAGGACTGTCAGCAGTCGAGACGCTGCAACCGGCGTTGGATGCCTACATGGCGAAACAGACCCTGCCGCTGGGCCTGCACGTCGATCAGCTATCAGTGACCGATCACGGGGTGAACGCGCACCTGACGAGCGCGAACGCCACCCTGCCTTCCAAAACTGAAAAAGACTGCTACCCAACAAGTTAAGGCTTTGTGGATCATTGCGAACCGGCACCATTCGCGCACACGCAACCCCACCGCCCCATCAGGACAATAGAACCTCCTGGCACACGCCGTGCACGGTTATGCACGCTGCATCACCTGCGAGTCGCCGCACGTGCATGCACCCAGCCACGCGTATCACGCTGCGCATCAGCACTTTTCAAACGCGGCGGACAGATCAAGCTCCAGAGGAAAACGGTGGTGCTTCTCGTCGTGCCGGTAACAGCCCCCGACGATGAACTCTGCACCCCCGCCGCCTCCCCAGATGGTCACCGCCACAGGCCTGCCGAGTCGCTGCAGGAGCGTGGGAACACCGAACGCAATCTGCCGTGCCCGCGGCTGGCTGCCGGCGTCGGTGGCGATCGCGAACTTGACGACGGTCTCGGCCTGCTGCCCCTGGCCGGCCGGCGCGTTGGTCTGTGCGCTCGCTTCGTAGGAGGCTCCGATGAGTGCGCTGATCTCCCGCCACGTTCGGAGGTCGTCATCGCTGGGAGGTCGTGGGCTCGCGAAGTAGTCGTGCGGTCGAGACGCCGGGTCGTCCTGGATCACGATGCCCCAATTGGCGTCCGACAGCATCGGTTCGGCGGCTTGCAGGGCGAGCGCTTCGGTCTGGGTGGCGGTCGGTTTCAGAGTGATCGTGACCTGGCGGCTGTCACTCGCGCCGCCCCAGGTCGGTGCGGTCAGGCTGGCGTTCGCCACGATCGGTGACCGCGCCATGCGCAGCCAGGCCGCGGCACGGTCGGCGATCTGGTCGCCGGTGGGACTGTGGGCGGTGCTGTAGTAGCCCCGGGAGAAGGACGCTGATTGGTGGTCCGGCGCGTAGAGGTTATTCGGCGCTGGCGGCGGCACGACCGGCAGGCGCAACCACAGCTCCGCAGAGCGTTCAGCCAACCCGGTGTCGTCGGTGCGGCTGGCGAAGAATTTTCCGATGTCTCGGATCTGCGGCTCCGTGATGTCCTGGCGCAGCGTCACATTCAGATCGAAGCGTTCCCCCGAGGTGAAGGAGTTGACGTATGTCATGTCAGTGTCGGCGACCCCGGGCATCGCACGGACGTGACGGTCGAGGTCCTCGGCGTCGCCGCGGCGGCCAAAGATGCAGCCAACCGCCGTCACTCCGATCGCCACGACCATCGCAGTGGCCATCAACAGGCGAATCGGTGACCGGCGCCGACGCTCGCCGTTCCCTACAGGCATGCCCTGAGTATTGGTGCTCATCAGGGTGCTCGGTATGGGTAGAACTACGCGGGGCCGCCGCCCAGCCCCGAAAGGGGCCGGTGTTCGGTGATGCTGACGCTCACTCGTTCAGCGGCGGCACGGTCAGCTCTTGGGTCCAGACATAGTGCTTGTTGTTCCACAGCGCGGCCTCGTCAGGCTCATCGACGGTGACCCGTCCCGGGCCGAACGTGTCGTATGCCTCCAGTGCGACACGAAGACTAGCCACCATAGAAGGAAACCGGCTCTTCGCAGTTGAGGGTGTAGAGGTCATCGGCGCGTCGTTGCCGGGATAGGGGTCGAGGTCTCTCGAAGA
>NZ_JBJIAK010000075.1:0-19962 GCF_045310915.1 Mycobacterium sp. SMC-17
CGCATCGTCGGCCAGGGCCTGACCCTGCGCCCGACCCGCCACCGATTCACCGTGGCCGGCCAAGAGCTCTACACCTGGTGCGCCCTGGACACCCTCATCTTTCCCACCATCCTGGACCGGCCCGCCAGCATCGAATCCGAATCACCCGTCAGCGGGCACCCGATCAGGGTCTCGGTCGGCGAAAACGGTGTCACCAGCGTGCAGCCCGAGACCGCGGTGGTCTCGCTGGTCAACCCCGACGACCTCACCTCGATCCGGTCCTCATTCTGCAACCAGGTGCACTACTTCACCTGCGCGCAGGACGCCGCGCCGTGGCTCGCCGAGCACCCCGAAGGTCAGATCGTCAGCGTCGCTGAGGCCCACCAACTCGGCGCAGCCCTGACCACACAAATCCTTACCCAGCTCCATACCCCGCCAACTGCCCACCCCGGCTGCTGCAGCTGACCAGCCGCACCCAACCTGATGAGGAGAAATCAATGAATCAACGTCCACGAAGAAATCCCGTGCTGCTGGGTGCGGCAGCGGTGCTGGTGACGGCCCTGTGTTGCGCCGCGCCAGTCCTGATCGCCGGCGGCGCGCTCGCCGCCGTGTGTGGACTGCTCGAGAATCCATGGGTCATCGGGGCAGCCGTCGCGCTGCTGCTGGCGGCTGTGGTCGCCTTCGCCCGCCGCGGTCAACGCGGCGATCACTGCTGTCCCGCCGACAGCCATTCACCCGCGACGCACACGCTCGACGACCTGACGAAAGGAAGCATCGACAATGTCTGAAACGCGTTCGTTTACACCCCACAGGTGGGCGGGCGTTACGGCTGTGATGCTGGCAGCGGGCGCGCTGACCGCGTGCGGCCAATCGGCCACAACCAGCAATCCGACCTCACCGCCACACGCCAACGCCACAACCCAGGCGACGGCGGCGACACTGACCACGGTGGACGGCAAAACCGTCGAACTGCCCGCTGCCGCCCCGACCGCGATCCTGTTCTTCTCCTACGGGTGCGGCGAATGCGTCGGCGGCGGTAAATCCCTGGCCGCTGCTCGGGCGGCCGTGGAGAAAGCCGGAGGCAGCGCCAAGTTCCTAGCCGTCGACATCGTCCCCACCGAGAAACCCGCCGATGTTCGCCACTTCCTGGACCAGATCGGCGGCACCAGCCTGCCCGCGGTCGTCGATACTAACGGGGCCCTGACCAGCCGCTACCAGGTGACCGCGCCGACCACCGCCCTCGTCATCGACCCGTCCGGGCAGATCAGCTACCGCGGCCACGCCCCGTCCCAGGATCAGATCCTGGCCGCCCTCGGCAGCAGCGCCGCACGGTGAACCTGCTCGCGCTCGCGTTTACCGCTGGCATGCTCGCCCCGGTCAACCCCTGCGGGTTCGCGCTGCTACCGGCGTGGATCACCGGCACCATCGCCACCGGCGGCACCGATGCGGTGCTCGTGCGGCTGGCCCGGGCACTGCGCACCGGGGCCGTCCTGACCATCGGGTTCACCGGCACCCTCACCCTCGCCGGTATCGCGATCAGTGCCGGTGCCCGGACCCTGGTGACGGCTGCTCCCTGGCTCGGGATCACGATCGGGCTCACCCTGGCCATCTTGGGCGGCTTCATGCTCACCGGCCGCACCATCGGTCTGCGTATGCCTGCCCGGACGCGTCATCGGCCGGACTCCCCAACAGCCGGTGGTGTGCTCGCGGCCGGAATCGGCTACGCCCTGGCGTCACTGTCCTGCACCTTCGGGGTACTGCTCGCGGTGATCGCCCAGGCCCAGGCCACCAGCGGATGGGGCGGTCTGCTGGCAGTGTTCACCGCATACACAGCCGGTGCCGCCACCATCTTGATGCTGGTCAGCGTCGGCACCGCCATCGCCGGCACGGCCCTGACCCGGCATCTGGGTATCCTCGCCCGCCACGGGACCCGCGTCACCGCCGTTGTCCTCATCGCCACCGGCGCCTACCTCGCGTGGTACTGGCTGCCCGCGGCCACCGGGCACACCGCCAGCGGCGGCAACCTGCTCACCGGCTGGTCGGCCACCGCGACCGGATGGCTGCAGGACCACGCCCTCCCGGCCAGCGTCATTGCCGCCTTCGCTGTGGTGGTCAGCGCGGTGGCCGCGTACTGGACCACCCACCGCCGGCCAATCACCGGCAAGCAGCGCCGCCGGTGATGATTCACCGGCCGATACACCCAGCCAGATACCACTGTCCCTAACGATTAGAAAGCCGATAGATACAACCGTCGGACACAGTCAGATGCACACCACAAGTGCCTTACTGATAAGGCACATTCAAGACTGCCGACCCCTAAGCGCGACACGCCAGTTCTGCGCCGTCTGAGCGTGTCGTCAATACGGCAGTGGCGAATAGGCGTCGGTACTGCGCCCATTGCTCGACGGGGGTGGCGTCGGCATGGTGGGCGCCGGTGCGTTCGTTGATGCGGTCGAGCAGTAGCGTCGGCCAGGCGGGTTCCGTTGGCGTCCTGGGCTGTTCAACCCGAGGGCGAGCTGTGAGCAATGTTGCGGCTACGGCGATCACATCGGGGTAGGCCACCACGTGCGCTTCTAGGCCATTCTGCAGAATCCCCGCCGCCACGTGACGCTCTGCGTGAGCCCAGAAGACCAGGATGTGGCGGGCGTCGCCCAAGGCGTCATGAAGGTCGACCTCTGAATACTGACGGGCCAAGCGCCGATGCGTGCGCCCGGCACTGAGCACCGTGGGCCGGTCACGAAGATCCACCTGGTCGTCAAGAACGCGCGTTGGTGAACCGATCCAGCGTCGGTGACGGTGGCATACGGAGACATGTGCAGGCAGGTAGCAGTAGACGGGTTCGTGTATTCCCTTGCGTGCCATACATCTTTGACACAAAGGGCGGCGGAGATATTGCTTGAGCGCGGTGGGGTCGCCAGCAAGCCCGCAGAGACGGGACCGGATTACCTGCTCAGGTTGGCCGCTGACGACGGCCAACCAGTCCGGTCGCGGCCGGGCTGCGCATGATTCGGCGACATGGCCGCGCAGTGTGGAGACGCCGATATGGTTGGCGCGGGCCAGCCTGTCGATGTAGGACGATACGGCTTCCCAACGGAACGGTGCGATCGTTCGCGGGAGCCGCTGGCGTGGTCCGCGCGGCCACGGCCTGACAGTTGCCACGTCAGCTGGCCGTGCGGGCCGCGGCCGTGTGGGCGGCGTAGTCGATCAAAATATCGTCCATGGCCTCGCGGGTGATGTGCTCGGTGCCGTCGAGCATCGCTTGGATTGCTGAAGCCCGGATCAAGTGGGCCAGGCTGCCGATCATCCCGCCGGTGCGGCGGTGCAGGTAACGGGCCTGGGCGACAAGGCTTCCCGGTTCGTGTCGATGCAGACGCAAGGTACCTTCCATGGCGGCGACGAGTTGTCGCCACTCCTTGGCGTCGGGGAATGCGCTGGTGTGGATCACCCCGCAACGGCCGGCCAACTGCCGTCCCCGCGTGCCGGTGAACAGCCCCGAGCGTTCCACTTCGATCCCGGCGTAAACGAATGTCGCAGGCAGATGCTCGGTGAAGTATTTGAGGTGGTCGGACAGTTCTTCGCCGGCGCGGGTGTCGAGGTTGAGGTTGTGGATTTCATCGACCACCACGATGTCGGTACGGGCATCGATGAGCACCTGGCACACGGCATCGGAAATATCGGTCACGTTCATCCGCTGATTGAGCGTGGGAAGCCCCAGAAACCGTGCGAACTCCATCGCCAACTTGCGGGGCGACCCTTTCGGCGGGGCCGTCACATACACCACCGGAATCCGGCTCTCATCACCGGGAAACCGTGCACGGGTGCGCAATTCGTGAAACCGACCCAGTTGCTTGATCGCCGTAGTTTTCCCCGTCGCTGCCCCGCCGGAGATGATCAGCCCGCGCCGGGCCCCGATCTCGCGCTGGTTGAGCAATGTCAACAGCCGGCCCTGATGGGTGATCGCTTCGATCGCCGACGTGGTGACCACCACCAGCTCCGAATGATGCGCAACCCGGGCCTCGTTGTAGGCCGTCCGCTCGTCCTCACCGAGGCTGGCCCACTCGTCGTCGGCGAGCAACGTGAACTCCGGCGGATCGGCATCAACAAAACGCCGCCAGCCCTCCAGCGTCGTGGTCGGCTGGCGGCGATCCTCTAACTGACCTACCGCCGCAATCTCGGTCACAGTCGCCACGTTTGGGCCTCCTTGCGTGCATCAAACACCGGCAGGGGTATGACCTCCGCCATCTCGCCGTCATCGTCGAAAGTCTCGTTGTCGGCGGCCCGTTCCGACGGTGACGGGCCATGATGTTCGGATGATTCCGTCGGGTCCGGCCAGTCCCGGCCGGCGCTCGCGGCGCTGGTCCGTCCAGTCACTCGGCGCTCGGCTTTCGTCTGCTGCTGCGGCCCAGCGGCGGCGCGGTCCAGCAAGTCCTCCGCGATGGCCGCAATCTCCGCTTCCTGGGTCTTCTGGGCCCCTCTGCGGTCGGCTACGGAGCGGGCGTGGCGCCACAGTGTCTCGCCGAACGGCACCGGCGAGGACCGAAGGTGCGTCCACGTCGCGGCCAGCCATCCGTCTTCGTGGTGATTGCGCACCCAAATCCTCGACACGTCATACGGGTCGTAGTGCACTTCCCACTGTCCGTTACGGGCATCGACCCCGGAATGCTGGCGCCGGTATGGGTTGAGCGCCTTGGCGTCATAGGTGCGATGGTTGATCCGGACCCCGTAACTGTTGATTGTGCGCCACTGCACGGGAAGCAATTCGATATAGTCGTCGGCGTCCAGTGGGACCGGTACATAGCCAGCCACCTCAACGAGGGCAGTGTATTTCTCGTTGGGAGACAACGCTTTCCCCGGCGTCACCGGATCCCGCAGGCCATCGTGGGGGCGGTTCTGCCACACCGCGATGATCCACTCGTCCAGCAGCGCCTGCAGCTCAATCATCGACCACACCGCGTCGTCCTCGGCGTTTTTCCCACGCCGCTCCACCGATGAACCGACGTAACCGGCCACGTACTGTGCGAACAGGGTGCCCACCGACTGCAATGTCCGCTCGATCTTCGGCTTATCGGTCGGGCAGTCGGGATGAGCCGGCTGCAGATTGATCCCCAATGTGCAGCACGCTTGCCGAAATGTTTGGGACAGATACGCTTTCCCGTGATCGCAGACGATCGTCTCGGGAGCGATCACCGGCCTGGCCGCAGCATCGGCCAGGCGCTGATCGACACTGGTCAGGCTGTGGTGCGGAAGTACCGACCGGGACATCCGCAGCGCATCGGCCCATCCCGGGCGCATCGGTTCGGGCGTCAATGCCCGCGCCAAGAGCAGTGACGCGTCCACTGCTTTGGTCGTCGGTCGCAGCACCGCGGCCGGGATGGACCGCGTAGCGTTGTCGACCATCGCAGTCAGCTCGACTCGGTCTACCATGCCGTCATCGAGCACTACCCGTACATCCAGAAGGGTTGAATCGATTTCCACCATCTCGCCGGGGCGCACCACGGTGATCGACCCGAATGGGCCATCGGGCTGCTTGGACAGCGATCGCCGCGTCCGTGCTGACCCGAACGTGTGCCGTCCTTCCGCGAGGCGCTTGACCAGCCGGTAGAAGGTGGGCTGCGACGGCATCGCGGGCGCGTCGTCGGCACCATAGGTGGCCACCAGCGTCTTGGCGACCCGCCGTTGCAGACGCTGCACCGTTCCCGTTGACAGGTCGGTCTCGCCCTCGATCGCATCCCGCACCGCGGCGACGACACGGTCGTCCACACGGCCGAATACCGCGCGCCGCCGATTATGGCGCCCGTCAACCACTCCCAGGAGCCCGTCCCGTTCGTAGGCAAATCGGCGACGCTGCAACGCATTCCGACTCACGTCGTGGCCGGCGGCACGCAGCTCGTCCAACTTGGCCAGCTCACGCTGCCGCAGAGATCGTTTCGCCGTGTCGAACTCTGGGCGGGGACGAATGCCCGCGGCCGTCCCAGGCGGGCGGCCGCTGAGGATCTCCACGATGTGGCGCTCCCACCACCGTGCTTGCTCGACGGCTGCCTCGGGAATGCCAGCCAGCATTTCCTCAGAACACAGTGGCGGTCGCGACCCCGACACCAATTCCAATGCCGGATCAACCATCAGCTGCGAGAGCGGCACCACAATCTGCTCGCCGACAGCGTCAACCAGTCGAGCTGATCCGCCCGACAGGGTTACGACGGTGAAAACACCTGCTGATAAACGGATTTCGTCTCCCTCTCGGACGACACCCGTTCGCACGTCAGGTCACCACCCGGTCCCGAGGCCAATCGCCGTGTCGTCGCCAAGTGCCGCTCCTTGCAGATCGGCAACTAAACGGCCGTGCCAGAGCAGATGAAACAGTACGGGCAGCACCACCAAAGGAGTCCCGACCGCGTGCACACCAGCCATCAACGGACGGACCCGAGCGAAGACCTCCGCCAGTTGATCAGCCAAACCGATCTTCAATACTCGCGGATGCCGATAACCCGACAACCAACGTAGATTCGCCCGCAGCACTGGATCGAGGGAACCGACACGCAGGTAATCCCAACCGACCATCGCGCACGTGGCGGCAGACCGATCGAACACGTCCCGATCAGCGTCAGAGATCCGGTCGTCCTCACGAACGTCGACTACGACGACAGATCCATCGCGGCGCCGCACGAAGTAGTCAGGAGCATGCCGCGTGCCGTCACGCCAATGAATCCAAAATGGTTGCGACAGAACACCAACAACATCCGGATCGGCATCCAACGCCATCAACTGGTCACGTTCTACCCAGGACTCGTGACCTACATGTGCGCCGGTTGTGGCGAACCACCACAGCCCGGGAAAGTTACGCTGACCTCGAAACGAGGGGAAATTCCGCACTGGTGAACAGTCCAACTCAAACCGGGTTGCAGCACATCGGTCCAGCGATTGCCGCGTGCATCCCTCGCGGGTGTTGAACTCCAAGTCCACTGCACTCGCTACACCTGGCCCAGCCGAAACAGCCGACGTCAGCACACATAAACGCTAAGCCTCGTGCCCCAGATTCAATGAGAAAGACACGCACTTACCCCAGATTCAATGAGAATGCCCCAGAATCAATGAGAACGGACAACATGCCCAGGCGCAACCGTGCCGCCAACTCGGCAGCCCCCAGCGACGCTTGAGCGCGCGGGCCGGACTGAACCAATTTGTCACTGTGACGTTTTAGCCACGGCTAACCGGGTGCGCGAATATCACTGCAGCGCCCAGCCTTTCGATCCGAATTGGCGATCTGCCGTTCAACGCCGCGGTGTGCGCATGAGTGGCTCAAGCGCTGACTGGCCATCGATATGACAACAGGCGAAAGTCGACCGCCATTCACCCCCCTGCCGTCTCGGGAAACCTGCCGCAATGCTATTCGTCACTGTGACGAATAGCATTGGGCCGCAACCTGGTTCAACCTTTCACCGACGATGCCATCGGGGTTTCGGCGCATCCGTGCAGAAACCTGACTTACACTGCTGTCAATTATGCGGGAGGGGTCGCCGATGAAAGTCCGGGTAGTCGCGAGTGTGGCGGTTGTCGTCGCCCTGTACCTCACGACAATCGCGCTGTACGCGAGGACCGGCCTCGGACACCCGAGCCAAATCAGCGAGCCGATACCGACAGCCGATGGCACCACCGTCACCATCGACCTGAACGAGGTCCATTCGGTCAAAGGCGACATGGTGGCCAACGTGACCGTCGTGCCCGGTCCAGCGCTGCTGGACCCGCAAACGCACAGTCTTACCGAAGACCTCAGTGTCGCAGTGCAATCCGCAGTGACACCGACCCGCCGCACATGGACGAAAGGCATGGTGCCCGACGTCTTTCCCGTCGCGCTGATCCTGTCCGGCGACCCTGGCAGCTATCCATTCGACCATTACCGCTCGGGCCCGATCACCGTCGAACTGTTCCGGGGTGCGTCACACGTACCGATACGAGTGACGCCCGCGTTCTTCGATCGGGTGCCCGGATGGATGTTCCACATTCCGGCCGGCAGCAACGACGCCGCACCGGGTGTCTACCGGGTCAAGGCGCAGCGCTCCCCCAGCACAGCCGCATTCGCCGCAGTCCTCGTCGGCGCGCTCGTCACGATTGCCGTACTAGGAGCGGTGGTCGCCGTACAGACCGCACGCAACCGCCGCAAGTTTCAGCCGCCCATGACGACATGGTTTGCCGCAATGCTTTTCGCAGTGGTGCCGCTGCGCAACGCGCTACCCGATGCTCCACCCATCGGGACGTGGATCGACGTGTCCGTAGTGCTCTGGGTGATCGTGACACTGGTGGCCTCGATGAGCTTGTACATCACGTGCTGGTGGCGCCACCTCAGGCCCGAATAGAACGGCCGCCGGCGGACCCTCCTAGCGCGTGTCCAGTTCCTTCAGGAAGTCGTCGATCGCCGGCCACGTCTCGGTGACACCGGCCGACAATGCGACCAAGCCGAGATGGCTGGCTTCCACAGTGGCGAACCGAACATCGGCCGACTTCAGCATGGTCACCCCGTTGTGCACGCATTCCCACGGCGCGATGGCGTCCCGGTGGCTGCCGAACAGTTGGATCGGCAGTGTCAATGACGTCAGGTCAAGGGTCCGGCCCGCAACATTGACGACGCCGGTGGCGATCTCGTCGTGGTAGATCAGCCGGCCCCACATCTGAGATACGGCGCGCCCCGGATATCCCGGAAACGCGTCCTGGAAGCGGTCGATCACTTCGGCTCTGGCCAAGGCTTTGGTGTTGCCCAGGTTGTTGAGGACGAACCACGGTCGTTTGAGTTCACGATCCCAGGACGTCGCGCGGTAAGCGGCCTGGACCACCGGGGCGGGCACCCCGCCCATGGCGCGCAGGACAGTGGTGACCGCATAGCCGTTGGTGGGCTTGGTGATTCGTCGGACTTCCGGATAGCCGGGGATCCGGCCGTAATCCAGCGGCGTGCCGATGCCGGTGATCGAACGGATGGGCAGGTCCTTGTTGGCAGCCGCAGTCAACAGGCTGAGCGTGCCGCCGAGGCTCCAACCGATCAGGTCGAGTTCCTCGGCCCCGGAATCGATGAGCACCCGCTCGATGGCTTCCGGCAGGATGTCTGCGAAGAAGGCCTCCAAACCGAGATGCCGGTCAGCCCAGCCGATTTCGCCGTAGTCGACCACGTACGGGGTACGGCCCTGTTCCAGTAGGTGCGCCACCAGTGATTGACCCGGCGACAAGTCGTAGCAGGTCGCCGAAGCGGCCAGTGGCGGTACCAGCAGAACCGGCACCAGTGCGGACTCGCGCCCGTCCGAATGGCCGTAGCGCCGCAGTTGGCGGTGCGGTTCATCGAACAGCACCGCGTGCTCGGTCGGTTCCGGTGGGCACACGCCATCGCCGAGGGTGATGGCGAACAGGTTGCGTGCCGAGGTCGCAAGCGAGGGCATGGTCGGGCAGTTTATCTTCTGCCTCCCCGCCCAGAATGGTTGGGAATAGGCAGGGCTACAAACGCGATTCAATCCTCGTGAATCCAAAGCCTTCCCGGCAGGGCCGTCGCCAGCGGCGTCCTGACGCCGTCTCGCCGTCTGGGATGATCGAGACGTGACCGATGTGCTCGCCGATCCCGTCAACGCCGCGCTGGACGGCCCGCACAGCCGATTCCGTGAAGTCAGCGGACGGATCCAGCGATACCGCGCGGACGTTTCGGTGTTCTATGGTCACCCACGCGAACTGACCGCCGAGGACTACATCCACGTCGCCCGCCTGGCCGGCGACACCGGGATCGCGGTCCTTCGCGACCGCGCCACCGCGCTGCCCGCGGGCTGGTCCGTCGTCGAGACGTTCGGTTTGGTCCAATATGAGGGCAGCGAAATCGAAGCTGCTCCCGATCCGGCGGCGATACCTCTGACGCCGGCCGACGTGCCCGAGATGACCGCCCTGGTCGAGCGGACCAAACCGGGACCGTTCCTCCCCCGGACCATCGAACTCGGAACCTATCTGGGTATCCGCGCCGCCGATGGTTCGCTCGTCGCGATGGCCGGCGAGCGGATGCGACCGACCGGATTCACGGAAATCAGCGCAGTGTGCACCGCCCCCGAAGCCCGCGGACAGGGCCTGGCGTCCCGCCTGATCCGCGCAATCGCCCACGGTATCCGCGCGCGCGACGAAACTCCGTTCCTCCATACATCGAGCGACAACCCGGCTCAGAGGCTCTACAAGGCGATGGGTTTCACTTTGACGCGTACGGTCCCCCTCGAGATCGTCCGTATTTCCTGACGCCCCAGAGCAGTCAGGTCTCGTCTCACATGGGTCTGAGGCCAGATGTGATGGCCGTAACACGTGTTGATTAGGTGTCCTACTTGCCTGTTTCAACCCTTAGGTATAAATTTGCTGAAAATCGCATTCGTTAACAGATACAGCATCACGCGAGACCACCGTCGGTCCGCGTGTGGATCCTGAACTGGCAGGTGAATCCTGCAAGCAGCCAGGGATCGAACCCGCCGAGTGAGTCCCGCCCAGCAGAGAGCGCCCCGGTAGCCATGTCGACACCAACCGTAGAAAATGCGCAGGTAAAGTCGGTAATCAAGTCGTCCACCGGTCAGGTCGACACAACAAACCAGCTCAATCTGCAGCCACCACCGGCTACCACAAGCGGCAACCGGGGCAGGTCAATCCGTGAGCAACGTCACGCAAAATATGCACGCCAGCTTATTTTCAGCGACGCACTCGTTATTTGTTCTGCCGTCATCCTCGGGCAGATTTTCCGCTTCGCCGGTGCCGACGCGCGCCCTGTCTACGTCTCCCTCGACGGCGGTCCCCACATCCGCTACCTCGTCGTGTCCGCCATCATCGCCATCGCCTGGATGGGTTTTCTGTCCCTTGGCAGCCGATCAGCCAAAATCGTCGGCCGCGGATTCGATGAATACGTCACCCTCGCTGCGGCCACGCTGCAGCTGTTCGGCCTCATCGCCATCGCCTCGACGCTGTTGCACTTCGACATCTCGCGCGGCTACCTGGCCATCGCTCTGCCCACGGGTCTGGTCGGTCTGATCGCCACCCGCTGGATCTGGCGCAAGATCCACGCGAACAAGCGCCGCCATGGCTACAACCAAAGCCGCCTCCTCGTTGTCGGCGCCACGAGTGCCGCCGCGGACATCGCCACCGAGTTCGCGAAGGATCCGTGGGCGGGGTACCACGTCGCCGGATTCTGCACCCCGATGGGACCCACCCACGCCAAGGAAGTCATCACCATCGCCGGCCGCGACATCCCCATCGTCGGCACCGACGAAGCCATCCTTGCCGCAGTCCTGCACACCAACGCCGACACTGTCGCCCTGGCAGCCACCCACCATCTCAGCCCCACCGACATCCGCCGGCTCATGTGGGAACTGGAAACTCATGGTATCGATCTCATGGTCGCTCCCGGCCTCATCGACATCGCCGACCAACGCCTCACCAGCCGCCCGGTCGCCGGCATGGCCGTCTTCGAGATCACCAAACCCCAATACAGCCGTGCCAATTCGCTCATCAAGCGCACCTTCGACATCGCCTTCGCCGGTGCCGCGCTACTGGCGGTGGCCCCGCTCATGCTCGTCACCGCGCTGGCCGTCAAGCTCACCAGCAGTGGCCCGATCTTCTACAAGGCGGAGCGCATCGGCCTCGACGGCATCCCGTTCAAGATGACCAAGTTCCGCAGCATGTACCAAGACGCCGACACCCGCCAAGCCGACCTGATCGCTGCCAACGGCGGTGGTGCCATGTTCTTCAAGATGAAAGACGACCCCCGTGTCACCCCCATCGGCAAAATCATCCGCAAATACTCCATCGACGAACTCCCCCAATTCCTCAACGTCCTCACCGGACACATGAGCGTCGTCGGACCACGACCCCAAGTCCGCCGCGAAGTCGACACCTACGACGACCTCGTCAGCCGCCGCCTCACCGTCAAACCCGGCCTCACCGGACTCTGGCAAATCAGCGGACGCTCCGACCTAGCGGTCGAAGACGCTGTGCGCCTGGACCTTTCGTACGTCGAAAACTGGTCCCTACTACAAGACCTGCTCATCATCGCCAAAACTGTCCGTACCGTCCTGACTGGCAGCGGCGCCTACTGACAACCGTGGCAACCTGCCCACAAAACTCCTGGACCTCGAGCGAGACCGACCCCGATCAACTTCGCTCGAGGTTCAGGCTCGTGAGGAGATGCGGCCGTGGGCACCTCGGCCGCCAGTCCGAGCCCACTATCGGCTTCAGGCAACAGTCCGATGACTCGGGACGGTTGTGATGAAATCAACCAGGCGGCAGGGCAAGGCGCTTTCGCTGACGGTCGCGGGCTTGGTCGTCGGAATTGTCGCCTCCCCGTCAGCGAAGGCAGATCAGCCGCCGCCGCTGGTGAACGATGCACGGCCAGCGGCATCGGGCGCCTCACATGGTCATTCGGTACACGGTGCACATGTGTCGAAAGCGATGAGTGATGGCCGTGATGCCCAGCAGACACCGCTGATGTCCGCCAATCCGTCTCCCCGACCGCGTAAATCGCTGCGTACGGCCAACGTACCCGCGCATAAGGCACCAACCAACAAGAGCCGCCCACTGGAGACCGCGCCGCTATCTCCGGATCAACCAGTTGCCGGATCTAACGAACCCAGTCGAGTCGATGCCCGTTCGCTTCGTCAGCAGGACACCACGATCTTCCCGATTTCCATGAACTCCGCGCTGACATCCAGCCCGCAGTCGAGTGCACGGCAGCGAGGCGACCTTTCAATGCCATCGGCTGACATCGCACCGGTGAGCGTGCGGCGCGCTGTCCGCGGGCGAACCTGGCCGGCCACCACCAGAGACACCGACGTGGTAGCAGGCCCATCACGGTGGGGCACGCTACAAGCCGTCGATATCACCCGGTTCATGCCGACTTATTCATCGCCAGCAGATGGCGTGCGCAGTCCCCTTACAGTCTCCTCGCAGGCACCAATTCCGGGGCTGTCAGATCCGGATATACCGGGAGGAGGATGTCTGATCAGTGGTGCACTCCCCGGCGTTACCGGGATGTTGATCCTCACCATGGTTGGCGTCGCACTCGGTCGTCGGCACACGAAACTGGACGACACTGCCGGTGTCGACCGTCTCCGCTTCATGCCGTGAGGGCAGGACGATGCATCTGAGCGGTTGGATCAACGCATAGCGCATATCGACTGTTAGCAATCGGTTCAGCGATGGACGGCCCTGTCACCATCCGAGTTGCTTCCGGACCAAGGCTGGCCACGAATCCGTCTCGAGACCATGAGTCACCAGGAGCGCCAGCGCAATTCGCTCCATCCCGAACCCGACGCAGGCGCTGTGTGCCGTCGCACCATCGGAAGTCGAGAGGCCGAAGGTCTCACCGAAGTGGTCACGGTGACAGTTGGCTGAGACAACTGCGGTGCCCTCGTCGAGATCCCCGTAGAGGCGCACAACCAACTCAGTCTTCAAGTTCTCGTCACGCTGGTTGGCCGCCAGCATCCGGCCGGCTCGCCCAAAGAAAGGATCATTGGCAGCTTCCGAGCGGGCATCGACCCCGAGCGATGTCAGTACGTCCATGCCGTGCGCCACCCACGAATTACGGTGCACCTCAGCCTGTTCAGGCGAACCGACACGAACGTACTCATGCATCCGGAAGGCCTGCATCCGTGCGGGATCGATCGCTGGTTCGTGCCGGAAGCAGTAGCCGTAGATGTCCATCAGCGCACCGCCTTCCGGCAGCACCTTCGGCAACGTTCCATAACTGGGGTGGCATGCGGCCGAAACCAGCATGGTTCCGGCCGGACTCAGATGCCCGTCCCAGGACATGCCGGCATCACGATCAGCCAGCAGGGCCCGGTGCTCGGCGTTGCCGCCGGTGAATGTCGACACGGCGCCGGTGAGGTTCGGAAAGGACGCAATATAGTCGGTCTTCTCAAACGCCTCGCGCGGATACAGCGGTGGAAAACGCAGAACCACCGCATTGTCACCGTGCACTTCGGCACCTTTGGCGCGGACCGCGATGTCGATACCATCGATGATCTTCTCGAAGGCACCGCTGCGGCCATACAACCCGTCGATCCCGAGCGGGACGAGCAACCCGGCTTCAGTCAATGAATCGCGAAATTCCTTGCGGGCGAGTTCGAGTGAATCGGAAACCATGTGCTGATCGTTACCCCCGGTAGGCCAACACGAGGTTGGCGTTATTCAAGCGAATGCGCTCATTGGAGACCATGAGCTGCGGTCCGAACGCGTCCCGCAGCAGACGTCCCATGGACAATGCATGGTCCTCACGATATCCATTGAGTCCCACAATCCTCAGAGCGTCGGTGACCACTTCGATGACAGCAGTCGACGCCGCGATCTTCAAATTGTTCATCGCGAGGGTGAAGCTGATCGTGGCCTCGTCGGCGTTTGACTCGACCAGCGCCTGATACCGCCGCACTTCGTGCTGCACCATCGACTCGAAACCCTGATGCGCGACAGTCAGATCGGCCAGCAATGTCGCCTGCGGTACGGATTTGCCGGGCGACTTGCGCGCAGCTTGCCGAACGGTGCTACGCGCCTTGGCGTAGGCAGCATCGGCGATACCCAGCCACACTGACGCCCACAGCGTGTGCGACGCAGGCAGCATCGTCGTGGCGAGGATGCTGGCAAAGTCGGCCTGGATCACATTGTCGGGCGACGTCCGAGTCGACAAAAGGTAGCCCGGACTGCATGTCCCCCTAAATCCCAGGGTGTTCCATGTGCTGGTGCGCTCCAATTTCGTGTCCTGGGCGGGACATAGCAGTAGTACCTGATCATTCGCCGAGGCGTCGGGATTGCGTCGCGCCGTGGCACCGATGTAGTCCGCGTGCTCGGCGTACGAGATGACTGGTGCGTTCTTCTCCAACTGCACGCCATCGCCGTCGCTCACCACCGCGCACGTGGATGCACCCAGATCGCCACCAGTAGTCACCTCAGTGGTTGCTGAAGCAATAAGTGATTCATTTGCTGCAATCAACTTTGTCAGCTCGGCGGGCGGCCCCGATCGGGCATATTTGGCTAGCACCAGCGCCTGCGTCTGATGCATTGCGAAGACCATGCCCGCCGCGCTGCAGGCGCCACCCAGGGCGCGCGCGACGACAGCCAACCGGCCGATTGGGAAGTTCCGGCCCCCAAGTTCGACCGGCAGGCCACAAGACAACAATTTTGCGTGCTTGAGAGCCTCGACAGCCTCGTGAGGAAAGCGCGCGTCCCGATCAACGTCGTCAGCGGCCGCGGCCGCCGCTTGCACAGCTTCGGCGAGGCCGGGCACCACAGCCTGGTTCAACGTTGCGACGCCGTCACGGTCGGACATGGACGCTTCCCCCAAAAGTTCTCGACGCATTCCGAATCCGTGGTGGAATGCCATTCGCTACAGCACTGACAGCTAACTCAAAATTCAGTTTGGCCTGTATGATAGCCCCATGCGGGAGACTATTGAGCGGGTCCTGGCGGCCCATGGTCGGATGGCCGTCGACCCAACCGGAGTGGCCGATGATGCCGACCTCTACGAACTCGGATTGACGTCACATGCATCAGTGAACGTGATGCTGGCTCTGGAAGATGAGTTCGACATCGAATTTCCCGACGAGGCACTGAAGAAATCCACGTTCGCCTCGATCAAGAACATCGAGGCGGTCGTCTCCAGCCTCGCTGGGTGACGACCGTGACACTTGCCGCGGTGCCCCAGACAGCGACAGCCCTGCGGATCGACGCAACGCCCGCCAGCCATGCACAGCATTTCACGCACGGCGCCGACCGCATCTGGACCGAGACCAACTGCTACCTGGATCTCTGGATCGAGATACTGAATTGCCTTGGGCTGAACCCTGTTCCCGCGTTCGCAGCACTGTTGTCCGCCGATCACGACGGCCTGTCCTGGACGTTCGGCAAGCAGCAACCCGACGAGCTGCGGCGGCTGTACGGCTTGGAGGTCGGCGAAGAAAACGTGTGGCTTCCCGTTCTAGACATCGTGGAGACAGGCCCACAGCGCGGTGTGCTCCACACTGTTGAGGTGGACAGCTGGTGGCTGCCGGATACGGCTGGAACCGCGTACCGCGCAGAGCACGTCAAAACCACCATCACCCCGATCTGGATCGACCGTCCCGCGCGTGAGCTGCGGTACCTGCACAACGCGGGGCTGTTCGAGTTGACCGGCGAAGATTTCGATGGCATCTTCGGCCTGACCGCGGAATCCGCGCTGCCGCTTCCGCCATACATGGAGGTGATCCGGCACTTCCCGCATTGGGCTGAACCCGGTGCTCTTCCCGCCATCGTGCGCGACCACCTGCGTCGCCGACCGCGCGGCAATCCGGTCGATCGACTGGCCGCCTGCGTCCACAATGCCGCCAGCTGGCTACCCGAGGCCGGTATCGCACGATTTCACCTATGGGCGTTCGCTTCGTTGCGCCAGTGTGGCGCCACCGCTGAGCTGCTCGCCGACTTGGCCGAATATCTCGACACCGAGTTCCCGGGCGCGGCGGTCGCCGCCGGATGTCTGCGCAATGTGGCGAGCAACGCCAAATCGGTGCAGTTCAAGATGGCTCGTGTCGCCAACGGCCGCAAGGTGGACGTGACTCCGGCGCTCGATTCGATGGCCCAGGACTGGCAGATCGGAATCCAGGTCATAGCCGACGCGGTAGGTTAGGCCGATGCTGGCCCGGTGGCAGGTCCTGCGTTGCGCGCCTGATGCATTCATACACCCCGACGAATTGGCCGATCAGTGGGAAGCGGCATCAGTTCTGGACGCACCCTCGACAGTGGCCGGCCTCCAGAGCGGTAACCCGGATGATTTCGACTGGTGGTGCCGTACCACGTTCACCGTTGACGAGGCAGCTGATGTCGCGTTCGCCGGCCTGACGTTCCCGGCGATCGTGTTCTTGGACCGTACACCTGTCATCGAATGTGAGTCGATGTTTCTACCGGTCCGGATCGATTGCGAGGCAGGCAAACACGAAGTGGTGATCCGCTTCGGTTCGCTGAACCGTTGGCTGGAGACTCGGCGCCCGCGCGGCCGCTGGCGCTCAACAATGGTCGCATCGCCGGGCCTGCGCTGGGCGCGGACCACATTGCTCGGGCGCGCCCCCGTGTATGGGAACACCCCTGCTCCCGTGGGTATTTGGCGTCCAGTCAAAGTGATCCCGGCGCGCCTGCGCACGGACATCGTGGCGCGGGTCGAGGGCGACATCCTGACCATCGCCGGAACCACCAATGCGAAGTCGATCCATATCGCCCTGTTCGATCCGGCCGGCAGCCTGATTGCTGAACATTCGGTGCCACCGACCAATGGCGCCGTAGACATCGATGTCGCGGTCGCCGACCCCGTACGCTGGTGGCCTAACGGCTATGGCCCTCAGCATCTTTACCGGGTCCGCGTGGCAGCGGACGGCGTCGAGATGATTGATCAGCTGATCGGGTTCCGGACGGTTTCGGTATCGACCGACGGATTCCAGATCACCGTGAACGACACCCCGATATTCTGCAGAGGCGTGACCTGGTCCCCGCCGGACCCGTTCCGGATGTACGCAGAAGACGAGGAAATTCGCTCTCAGGTAATGGCTTTCGCCTCTGCTGGCGCGAACATGGTACGGGTCGTCGGCGGGTTGGCAT
Source organism: Mycobacterium sp. SMC-17 (assembly GCF_045310915.1). Taxonomy (NCBI): domain Bacteria; kingdom Bacillati; phylum Actinomycetota; class Actinomycetes; order Mycobacteriales; family Mycobacteriaceae; genus Mycobacterium; species Mycobacterium sp. SMC-17. The sequence continues at coordinate 17,581 of NZ_JBJIAK010000075.1, forward strand.
TCGAACAAGACGAGTTCTGGCAGGCGTGTGCGGAAGCGGGTCTATTGGTCTGGCAGGATGCGATGTTGGCGACGTTCGACCCTCCGGCCGAGCAGGGCGAGTTGATCGCGCGCGAATTGGGATCAGTTCTGCGTCGAGTGTCAGGGAACCCCGCACTGGCGGTGGTCAGCGGTGGTAGCGAGACTCTCCAGCAGCCCGAGATGCTCGGACTGAGCGCACAGGAATCCGCCATTGAAGTCATCGACACACTGCTCCCTGCGGTCGTCGTAGAGCATTCGGATGCCCACTATGTCCGATCTTCGCCCTCACCCGCCCCTGGCAGCGCGCAGCTCGCTATCCGCCCCGACACCGGTGTGGCCGGATGGTTCGGGGTGGGCGGTTACCTGCGGCCGCTGGCGGACGTGCGCAGCGCGGGGATCCGATTCGCAGCCGAGAGCCTGGCGTTCTCCAATCCACCCGAGTCCGCTCATGTGGAAAGGCATTTCGGTTCTGCAAGCGTTGCTGGACACCATCCGGATTGGAAAGCGGGTGTGCCCCGAGACCGGGGATCCTCGTGGGACTTCGAGGACGTTCGGGATTTCTACGTCCGTGAGATCTTCGGGGAAGACGTCCTGGAGGTTCGGCGCACCAGTGCCGAACGGTACCTCCAACTGGGCCGACTTGCCGTCGCCGGCACAATGCGCGAATGTTTCGGCTTCTGGCGACGTTCCGACTCGGGTTGCGGGGGCGCTCTGGTGTTGTCCGGCAGGGACTTGGTGCCCGGCGCCGGTTGGGGCCTCCTGGACTCCGACGGCGGGGCCAAAGCGGCATTAGCAGTGCTGGCCCGCACCTGGGCACCGGTGTCGGTCATCGTCGCGAACGATGGGCTGGCCGGCATCCGGATCGACGTACACAACGACACCAGTACGCCGCTGAACGGCGAATTGAGATTGACTGCAACGAATTTCACAGGTATCGCGGTCGATGCGACGTGCCGTGTGGCGGTGCCGCCCGCTTCGTCGGTCACATACTTCGACTCCGAGATATCTGGTCACTTTCGCGATCTGTCACATGCGTTCCGCTTCGGACCGCCGTCCGCAGACGCAGTGCAAGCCGTCGCGGTGTTCGACAACGCCCGCACCGCGCGCGACGTGTTGGTGATCAACCCGAGAGTCGGGCAAGCCGCGTCAGCAGTGACGGCCATGGTGTCGAGATCATCGCCCGACAACTGGGTACTGAATGTGACGTCAGAGGTCGCGCTCCGTTATGTCGAGGTCGACATTCCCGGCTGGACACCCGGTGACAACTATTTCGACCTGGCACCGCGGCTGCCCCACCAAGTTCTCCTGGCGCGCGAGGGCGGCAGCGAAAGGCCCACCGGCACAGTCGATTCGATAGATCTGATCACCCGCGTTCCCGTCCAGACATGCGAATGAACCCGCCTGAGGCGCAGGTTCCGGGCGCGCAGATTCGGGTGGGCTGCGACGTCGTGAGCCTCGGGGAGATCAAGCACTCGCTGTCAGCGTTCGGACAGCGGTTTCTTGACAAGATATATACCGCCGATGAGCAGGCGGCGTGCGCCGGCCCCGATCAGGTGGCCCGCCTCGCTGCTCGATTTGCCGCGAAAGAGGCTGCAATCAAGGCGTTTTCGCAGCCTGATGCAGCCTTTGCGCCGCGCGAAATCGAGATAGTCACGACTGCCCGACTGCCCGCTTTGCGACTCTTCGGCGCTGCGGCGATGCTGGCAGCAGAGCAGGGCTGGAACCAAATATCTGTGTCACTGACGCACTCAGACTGCCACGCTGCCGCAGTGGTCGTGGCGGTGTGCTCGGGAACAACCCACGGCTGAGTGGTCATTGGTGGCTAATGCCACGTAACCGAGGAGAAACATACAATACCGTCAATACGCGAAAACCATCTCGCCAAATGCGGTTTGTTATCAAAGTGATAGCTGGGACCATTGTTTTGATAGCGACTTGACTGCAGGATGTGACACGTTCTGATCGCCACAACCTCAGGAGCGCGTCATGGCAGTTCGCCGATGGACCGCGCTCGCCGTCGCAGTGGTGTTTCCGATCGCCGTAGCCGCACCAGCCCACGCAGCGGACGCCGCAATCGCCGGAACCACTTTGTCTGTGTCACCCACCGGATCCGCGACAGCGCTCTCTGACGGCACCGCGACGAGCGGAGCAGCACTTGCCTTCATCGCCAAAGGGACTGCGACGGCAACGCTGTCCATGCCCGTCACCGCCGCTGCGACCATCACAGTGCGCGCCAGAGGCGTGCCCTGCAACGGCTCACCCAACATGGTGGTCGCGATCGACGGTTGAACCGTCCCGGGTTTCATGCACCCTCAGGTTTCTGTGATCCGGCCGGTCTACCGGTCACGAGTTGGGAATAGTA